>NZ_JASPJZ010000017.1:13951-62794 GCF_030232385.1 Corynebacterium sp. MSK006 | reverse complement strand
CAACGGGGAGGGACGGGGCGTCGTCAATCGAACTACCCCGCCCAGCCGCAGGGCGTCACCTTCAACGACCTGCTGAAGGCCGCGCGCGAGGCGCGCGACGCGCTGCGCTAGACGGCGAAGCCGAGCGCGCGCAGCTGCTCGCGGCCCTCCTCGGTGATCATGTGCGGGCCCCAGGGCGGGATCCACACCCAGTTGATCTCCACCTCGTCGGCCGCGCCGTTGTTGACCACGGCCACCGAGGCCTGATCCTCAAGCATGTCCGTCAGCGGGCACGCCGGCGAGGTCAGCGTCATGTTGATCACCGCGGTCTTCACGTCGTCGGAACGGTCGATGAAGATGTCGTAGACCAGACCGAGGTCGACGACGTTGATCCCGAGCTCGGGGTCGATGACGTCGCGGAGGTACTCCTCGACGTCGGCGGCGTCCTTGATGTCCTGCTCCGTCTGGGGCGGGGCCTGCGGGCCGTCGGCGGCGGCGCGCTCGGGGGTCCCGGCGTTCTGGTCCTCTTCGGTCATTACCTGTCAGAGCCTCCGTTCATCTTGTCGAGCGCCTCGGCGGTGGCGGCCTGGAAGGCCTTCCAGCCGAGCAGCGCACACTTGACCCGGGCGGGGTACTTGGCCACCCCGGCGAAGGCGACGCCGTCGCCGATCAGCTCGGGGTCGCCCTCATCCTTGCCGCGCGAGGTGATCATGCGGTCGAAGTCCTCGAGCTTCTCCATCGCCTTGGCCACCGGCTGCCCGACGATCTCCTCGGCCATCACCGACGTGGAGGCCTGGGAGATCGAACAGCCGCTCGCCTGGTAGGAGACGTCCTCGACCGTCTCGCCGTCCGCCGAGAGGTGCACGCGCAGCGTGACCTCGTCGCCGCAGGACGGGTTGACGTGGAAGACCTCGGCCTCGAAGGGCTCGCGCAGCCCGGAGTGGGTCGGGTTCTTGTAGTGGTCCAGGATGACCTCCTGGTACATGGATTCAACGCTCACGCTACTTCACCCCGAAGAAATCTCGCGCGTAGTCGATCGCCTCGGCCAGCCGGTCGATCTCCGCTTCCGTGTTGTACAGGTAGAACGACGCCCGCGCCGTGGACTGCGCGCCCAGGCAGCGGTGCACCGGCCACGCGCAATGGTGGCCCACGCGCACGGCCACGCCGCGGTCGTCGAGGACCTGGCCGAGGTCGTGCGGGTGGATCCCGTCGACGACGAAGGAGACCGCACCGCCGCGGGCGACCGGCTCGGTCGGCCCGAGGATGCGCAGGCCCTCGATCTGCGGGAGCACCTCGAGGGCGTGCGCGGTCAGCTCGTGCTCGTGGGCGGCAACCGCGTCCATGCCGACTTCCTCGAGGAAGTCGACCGCCGCGCCGAGGCCCACGACCTGGCTGGCCATCTGGGTGCCGGCCTCGAAGCGCTGCGGCGGCTCGGCGAAGGTCGTCTTCTCCATGGTCACGACCTCGATCATGGAGCCGCCGGTCAGGAACGGCGGCAGCTGCTCGAGCAGCTCCGCGCGCCCGTAGACCGCGCCCACGCCCGAGGGCCCGCACATCTTGTGCCCGGAGAAGGCGGCGAAGTCCACGCCGAGGGCGTGCACGTCGACCGGCTGGTGGGGCACGGACTGGCAGGCGTCGAGCACGGTGAGCGCACCGACGGCGCGCGCCCGGCGCACCAGCTCCGGCACGTCGGTGACCGCGCCGGTCACGTTCGACTGGTGGGTGAAGGCGACGACCTTGACCGAGTCATCGAGCTCGAGGGAGTCGAGGTCGATGCGGCCGTCCTCGGTCGCCGAGTACCACTTCAGCGTCGCGCCCGTGCGCCGGCAGAGCTCCTGCCAGGGCACGAGGTTGGCGTGGTGCTCCAGCTCCGTGACGACGACGGTGTCGCCCTTACCGACGCGCAGGTCGCCGGCGCGGTGGTCGCCCAGGCAGAACGCGACGAGGTTGAGGCCCTCGGTGGCGTTCTTGGTGAAGGCGATCTCCGGGCCGTCGGCGCCGATGAAGTGCGCGATGCGCTCGCGCGCCTCCTCGTAGGCGTCGGTGGCCTCCTCGGCTACCTGGTAGGCGCCGCGGTGCACGGGGGCGTTGGTGTGCAGCACGAAACGCTCCTCGGCCCGCCACACCCGCTCCGGGCGCTGCGAGGTCGCCCCGGAGTCCAAATAGACGAAGGGCTTCCCGTCACGCACGGTGCGCGAGAGGATCGGGAACTCCGCGCGGACGGCCTCGACGTCGAGGCGCCCGTCGGCGGTTCGGAAGCCGGCCATCAGATGTACTGCTCGTAGCCCTGCGCGTCGAGTTCGTCGGCGAGCTCGGGACCACCGGTCTTGACGATCTGACCGTGGGCGAAGACGTGCACCACATCCGGCTTGACGTACTCGAGGATGCGCTTGTAGTGCGTGATCATCACGATGCCGCCGTTGTTCTGCTCGTGGTACGAGTTGATGCCGTCGGAGACGACGCGCAGCGCGTCGACGTCCAGACCGGAGTCCGTCTCGTCCATGACGGCGAACTTGGGCTTGAGCAGGTCGAGCTGCAGCACCTCGTGGCGCTTCTTCTCGCCGCCCGAGAAGCCCTCGTTGACGGAGCGCTCGGTGAAGGACTTGTCGATCTTCAGGTTCTCGCGGGCCTGCCCCATCTCCTTGATCCAGTCGCGCAGCTTCGGCGCCTCGCCGCGCACGGAGGTCACGGCCGAGCGCAGGAAGTTCGACATGGACACGCCCGGCACCTCGGTCGGGTACTGCATGGCCAGGAAGAGGCCGGCGCGGGCGCGCTCGTCGACCTCGAGGTCGAGGAGGTTGACCCCGTCGAGGAGCACCTCGCCCTCGGTGATCTCGTAGCGCGGGTGGCCCGCCAGGGCGTAGGCGAGGGTGGACTTGCCGGAGCCGTTCGGGCCCATGATGGCGTGCACCTCGCCGGAGTTCACGGTCAGGTTGACGCCGTGGAGGATCGGCTTCGGCTCGGCGTCCTCCTCCGCGGGGACGACCTGGGCGTGCAGGTTCTTGATTTCGAGAGTAGACATCGCTTTTCTCCGCTGTTCTCTAAGTTGTCGGTGTCAGTGAGTGGGGTCGGGTCCGGCCCCCTGAGTGGTGGGCGGGACCCTAGAGGACGACCTTCTCCAGCTCGTCCTCGACGCGCTTCTCCAGCTCCTCGCGGACGGACTCGACCGGGATCTTGTTGATGACCTCGGTGAAGAAGCCGTGCACGATGAGGCGGCGGGCCTCGGCCTCCGGGATGCCGCGGCTCATCAGGTAGAACAGGTGCATGTCGTCGAAGCGGCCGACGGTCGCGGCGTGGCCGGCGCCGGGGATGTCGCCGGTCTCGATCTCCAGGTTCGGGATCGCGTCCGCACGCGCGCCCTCGCTGAGCACCAGGTTGCGGTTGGCCTCGTAGGTGTCCGTGTTGCTGGCCTTGGCGCGGATGAGCACGTCACCGACCCAGCAGGTGCGCGCCTCGGTCTTGGTCTCCTTGTCGCCCTGCAGCGCGCCCTTGTAGAGGACGTTGGAGGTGCAGTTCGGCTCGGAGTGGTCGACCAGGAGGCGGTTCTCGAAGTACTGGCCGTCGTCGGCGAAGTAGACGCCGAGCATCTCGACGTTGCCGCCCTGGCCGCCGAAGCGCACGCGCGGGGCGACGCGCACGACCTGGCCGCCGAAGGTGGCCACGCTGTGGTGCAGGTCCGCGTCGCGGCCGATGAGCGCCTGGTGGTTGGACAGGTGGACGGTGTCGTCCTCCCAGTCCGCGTCGGTGACCACGGTCAGCTTGGCGCCGTCGCCGAGGACGTACTGGACGTTGTCGGCGTAGATGGCCGAGCCCTGGTAGCGCAGGACGACGGTCGCCTTGGCGTGGGCGCCCAGCTCGACGAGGATGCCGCCGAAGGCGGTCTTGTCCGCGCCGTGGCCGGTGACGTCGATGTGCACCGGGGAGGCGACCTCGGTGTCGCGGGCGACGTTGACGTAGGTCAGCTCGTCCATCGAGGTCCAGGCCTGCGCGGCCACACGGTCGGCCGGGGCGCCGGCGCGCAGGGCGCGCTCGTCGTCCTTGGCCAGGGTGCCGACCTCGACGCCCTGCTGGCCGTCGGCGACGGTGACCTCGATGTCCGGGGCGGTCTGCTCCGGGAACTTGCCGTTGTGCAGGCCGCGCAGGGCGCGCAGCGAGATGAAACGCCAGATCTCGTCGCGGCCCCCGGGCACGTCGAAGTCGTCGACGTTGTAGGAGGTGAAGACGTCACCCTTGGTGTCGTGCGGCGTTCCGTTCTTGACGATCTCCGTCAACTAACCCACCGATCCTTCCATCTGCAGTTCAATCAGGCGGTTGAGCTCGAGTGCGTACTCCATGGGCAGCTCCTTGGCGATCGGCTCCACGAAGCCGCGCACGATCATGCCCATGGCCTCCTCCTCGGACAGTCCGCGGCTCATCAGGTAGAACAGCTGGTCCACCGAGACCTGCGACACGGTCGCCTCGTGGCCGAGGGTGACGTGGTCGTTGCGGATGTCATTGTAGGGGTAGGTGTCCGTGCGCGAGATGTTGTCCACCAGCAGCGCGTCGCACTCGACGTTGGCGGTCGAGTGGTGGGCGTTGGCGTGGATCTCGATCAGGCCGCGGTAGGCGGAGCGCCCGCCGTTGCGGGAGACGGACTTGGAGACGACGTTCGAGGAGGTGTGCGGCGCCATGTGGACCATCTTCGCGCCGGTGTCCTGGAACTGGCCCTCGCCGGAGAACTGCGCGGAGAGCACCTCACCGCGGGCGTAGGGGCCGGTCATCCAGACGGCCGGGTACTTCATGTTGGTCTTGGAGCCGATGTTGCCGTCGATCCACTCCATCGTCGCGCCCTCCTCGGCGCGGGCGCGCTGGGTGACCAGGTTGTAGACGTTGTTCGACCAGTTCTGGATGGTGGTGTAGCGGCAGCGCGCGCCCTTCTTGACGATGATCTCGACGACCGCGGCGTGCAGCGAGTCCGACTTGTAGATCGGGGCGGTGCAGCCCTCGACGTAGTGGACGTAGGCGTCCTCGTCGACGATGATCAGCGTTCGCTCGAACTGGCCCATGTTCTCCGTGTTGATGCGGAAGTAGGCCTGCAGCGGGATGTCGACGTGCACGCCCTTGGGCACGTAGATGAACGAGCCGCCGGACCAGACCGCGGCGTTGAGCGCGGAGAACTTGTTGTCGCCGGCGGGCACGACGGTGCCGAAGTACTCCTGGACGAGCTCCGGGTACTCGCGCACGGCGGTGTCGGTGTCGACGAAGATGACGCCCTGGCGCTCGAGGTCCTCGCGGATCTGGTGGTAGACGACCTCGGACTCGTACTGGGCGGCGACGCCGGCGACGAGGCGCTGCTTCTCGGCCTCGGGGATACCCAGCTTGTCGTAGGTGTTCTTGATGTCGGAGGGCAGGTCGTCCCAGGAGGTCGCCTGCGTCTCGGTCGAGCGCACGAAGTACTTGATCTTGTCGAACTCGATGCCCGACAGATCGGGGCCCCAGGTCGGGATGGGCTTCTTCTCGAACGTCCGGTAGGCCTTGAGGCGCTGCTCGAGCATCCACTCGGGCTCGTTCTTCATCCGGGAGATGTCCCGGACCACGCTCTCGTCGAGGCCGCGGCGCGCGCTGGCGCCGGCGGTGTCGGAGTCGTGCCAGCCGTAGCTGTACTTGACGTCCATCTCCTCGATGATCTCGTCATCGGACCGCGGCTTGCCGACGTTCGGGTTCTGCGTCGCTTGGGTCATGAGCCTCTCCTTTCCTCAGGAGTGTTGATGGTGGACAGCGGAATGTTCGTGGTGCACACGTCGTTGCCGTGGGCGATGGCGGCCAGGGGCTGCACGTGCAGCCCCGCGCGTCTCGCGATCGCCTCGTGCTCGGCGGCGCACAGTTCCGGGAACTTCTCTGCCACGTGGGAAACCGGGCAGTGGTGTTGGCATATCTGCACACCCCCGCCGGCGGCGGTGACTGTTGCAGCGTATCCGTTCTCGTCGAAGGCCCGCGCCACGGCGCGGACCGTCTCCTCCACGGACTCGGGGTCGTCCTCGTCCGCCCGCGGGATCCCGGCGAGGATCTCCTCGATCCTGCGCCGGGCCAGGTCGCGCACGGCCTCCTCCCCGCCGACGTCGCGCAGCGCCTCGAGGGCGAGCGCGGTCAGCGAGTCGTAGTCGTGCCCGAAGCCCTCGCGGCCGCGGTCCGTCAGCCGGAAGCTGCGGGCGGGCCGGCCCCGGCGGCGCGTGACACCGCGCGGGGGGTTGCGTCGGACGGACTCGATGAGCCCCTCCTCGTGGAGGATGTCTAAGTGGCGGCGCACCCCCGCCGCGGACATGCCGAGATGCTCGGCCATCTCCGCCGCGGTCACCGGGGCGTGCTTGAGGAGTGCGCGCATGATCCGGTGACGGGTCTCCCCCTCGGGCGCTTTCGCGTGGTCGTGGGGTGTTTTCGCCTCGGACATCGGTCACCTCCTGGCGGCGTTCGCCTTTAGACAACAGCGATGTTACGTATTTCCCGTGACCGCGCCAACATCGGGTCTCCTTACCCGCCGGCGTGTAGCCTCCGACTACGATCAGGCCCGTGCGAGGCGAGCGATGGGTGCTCTGGCGGGCACTCGTGAATGACCTGCCCCGGATCGGATCCGCGGGCAGCCGCTCGGCGCGCCTGCACTCCTCCGCGCTCGTCACCGCCGTCGCCGGCTCCGACCTCGCCTCGAGGCACACCTTCGGCGGCCTGCGCCCCCGGGAGATGCTCTCCTTCGCCGTCGTGCGCTGGGTGGGCACCGTCGGCGCGCTGCTGATGGGCTTCGGCGCCCTGGGCGCCGGCGCCCTGCCGGTCGTCGACAACCCCTACCGCGCCTTCCCCGGCGGCACGCTGCTCGCCCAGCTGCTCCAGGCCTCCTCCGTCATCGTCCTGCTGGGCGTGGCCCTGCTGGTCCTGGCGTGGGTGTGCATGAGCCGCTACGTCGGCGCGGACCTCGGCGGCGTCTTCGGCCGCCCTACCCCCGGCCGGGTCAGCCCCGGCATGCTGTGGCGCACCGCCGCCGCCTGGGTCGCCCCGCTGGTACTGACCGCTCCCCTGTTCACCCAGGACATCTACTCCTACCTGGCCAACGGCGCGATCGTGCGCATGGGCCTGGACCCCTACTCCGCCGGCCCGGTCGATCTTCTGGGCACCGAGCACCACCTGGCCCGCTCCGTGCCCTTCATCTGGGCGCACTCCCCCTCCCCCTACGGCCCGGTCGCCCTCGGGATGGCCGCCGCCGTCAGCCGGGTCACCGGCGACTCGGTGATCCTCGGCGTGCTCGCCCACCGGCTTCTCGGCGTGCTGGCGCTGGCCGCGGCCGCCTGGGCCGTCACCCGCCTGGCGCGGCGCTGCGGCATCTCCGCGTCCACCGCGCTGTGGCTGGGCCTGCTCAACCCGCTGACCCTGCTGCACCTTGTCGGCGGCATCCACAACGAGTCGGTCATGCTCGGCTTCGTCCTCGTCGGCATGGAGGTCGGCCTGCGCGGCGTCGACCACATCGCCGCCCGCGCCGGCACCGCCGGGCACTGGCGCGGCCTCGGCCTCTTCGTCCTCTCCGGCGCGCTGATCTCGTGTGGCGGCATGGTCAAGGTCGTCGGCTTCTTCGGCCTCGGATTCACCGGCATGGCCCTGGCGCGCGCCCTGGCCGGGCGCCCCAGCACCGACGAATCCGGGACACGAGAGATTGACGACGCCGCGTCCGGCACCCGTGCGCGCCCGGGCGTGCGCCCGGCGGTGCTCGCCGTGGCGATGGCGGCGGTTCTCCAGGTGGTCATCCTCGTGGCCACCGCCGCGGTGGTCTCCGTGGTCACCGGCATCGGCCTGGGCTGGGTGACCGGCCAGGGCGGGGCGGCGACCATCCGCAGCTGGATGTCGATCACCACCGACGTCGGCGTGATCGCCGGCTTCGTCGGCATGCTGCTCGACCTCGGCGACCACACCGACGCGATGCTCTCGGTGACCCGCGCCGCCGGTGTGCTGGTCTCCGTCGGTTTCTCGCTGCGCATGCTCCTGGCGACCTACCGCGGCACCATCCACCCGGTCGGCGGGCTGGGGGTGTCCTTCTTCGTGCTGGTCATCTTCTTCCCCGTCGTCCACCCCTGGTACGTGCTGTGGGCCGTGGTCCCCCTTGCCGCCTGGGCCAACCGCCGGTTCTTCCGCTGGGCGGTCGTGCTCTACTCCGCGGCGTTCAGCTTCTTCGTCCTGCCGCGCGGGCTGGCCCTGCCGCCGGGCACCGTGCTGACCATCTACGTGGCCACCGTCGTGACCACGCTCGTGGTCGTCGCGCTGGGCTGGTGGGCGTTGAGGAAGGCGCGCTTCGTTGGCCTAGACTAGGCCGTCGTGAGTCTCAATCCCCCGAACACCCCCGGGCTCGTACTCGAGCGCGTGGTCAAGCGCTACGGCGCGACCACCGCCGTCGACGGCTTCTCCATGACCGCCGGACACGGGGAGATCACCGCGCTGCTCGGCCCCAACGGCGCGGGCAAGACGACGACCATCGAGATCTGCGAGGGCTTCCACGCCCCGGACTCCGGCTCTGTGCGCGTCCTCGGCCTCGACCCTGCCCGCGAGCCGGAGCGGGTGCGCGAGCGCATCGGCATCATGCTCCAGGGCGGGGGTGCCTACTCGGGCATCCGGGTCCGCGAGCTGCTCCGGCTGACCGCCTCCTACAACCGCGACCCCCTCGACCCCGACTGGCTGATCGATCTGCTGGGCCTGGAGCGGGTGGCCAAGACGACCTACCGGCGCCTCTCCGGCGGCCAGCAGCAACGCCTCTCACTGGCGCTGGCCGTCGTCGGCCGCCCCGAGCTGGTCTTCCTCGACGAGCCGACCGCGGGCCTGGACGCCCAGTCGCGCCTGGCCGTCTGGGACCTCGTGCGCGCGCTGCGCCGCGACGGGGTGACCGTGCTGCTGACCACCCACCTGATGGACGAGGCCGAGAGCCTGGCCGACCAGGTCGTCATCATCGACCACGGCCGGCGCGTGGCCGCCGGCACCCCCGCCGAGCTGACCGCCGGCACCGACGGCACCCGCCAGGACGTCGCCCTGAACGTCGACGGCGACCTGGACGCACGTCTTTTGGCCGTCGCCGCCGGGGTGCCCGAGGAGGCCGTCAGCCGCGTGCGCCCGCGCGCCTGGCGGGTCACCCTGGACCCGGCCGGGCCGAACCAGGTCGCCCGGCTGGTCACGGCCGTGGCCGAACAGGGCGTGACGGTGCGGGGGCTCGAGGTCGCCCACCGCAGCCTGGAAGACGTCTTCCTCGACCTCACCGGAAGGAGCCTGCGGCGATGACCACCACCGACAACCGTGCGACCGACGTCGCCCACCTGCCCGCCGGGACGTTCGCGCCCGCGCCGGGGCGCGCGGGCGTGATCAAGATGGTCCTCGCCCAGGGCCGCATCGAGTCCCTGCTCTTCCTGCGCCACGGCGAGCAGCAGCTGCTCAGCCTCGTCATCCCGGTGGCGATGCTGCTGGGCCTGACCTTCCTGCCCCTGGAGTGGCCCATGGCGGGCAGCGGAGACCCGCTCGACCGGTTCTTTCCCGTGGCCCTGGCCATCGCGGCGACCTCCTCGGGATTCACCGGCCAGGCCATCTCGCTGGCCTTCGACCGCCGCTACGGGGCGCTGAAACGCACGGGCGCGTCCGGCGTGCCCGCGTGGACGATCATCGCGGGCAAGGCCATCGCGGTGGCGGCCACGGCGCTGGTCCAGACGCTGCTGCTCGGCGCGATCGCGCTGGCGCTCGGCTGGCGCACGGACCTCACCGGTGCGCTGCTGGGCCTGGTCACCATCGTCATCGGCGCGGCCGCCTTCACCGCCATGGGCCTGCTGATGGGCGGCACGCTCAGCTCCGAGCTCGTGCTCGGGCTGGCCAACCTCATCTGGGTCGCGCTGATCGGGGTGACCGGGTACGTGCTCTACGTCCAGGGTCTCGACGCCGCGTCCTGGTGGGACGTGGTGCCCTCGGTGGCCATGGCCAGCGGGCTGACCGTGGCCTTCTCCGGCGGCGTGCCCTGGGTCCAGTGGCTCATCCTGGCGGCCTGGGCGGCCGCCGCGTCGGCCGCCTGCACCCGCTGGTTCCGGTTTGCGGGATAGATCACTCCCCTTTTTATTGGATCTGCCTGCGCGTTCGCGGATTCGGCGGGCGCGGGCGGCCCAGGTATGCTCGGGGCCTGTGACTACCGCGACCCAAACCCCGACCAAGACCCGCCGTGGGCCGAGCCTGCGCACCCAGCGCGTCCTGGCCATGATCCTGCTGATCGCCCAGGGCGGCATCACCGTCACCGGCGCGACCGTGCGCGTGACCGGCTCCGGCCTCGGCTGCGAGACCTGGCCGAACTGCCACGAGGGCTCGCTGGTGCCCGTCGCCGGCGCCGCCCCGGCCGTCCACCAGGCCATCGAGTTCGGCAACCGGCTGCTGACCTTCGTGCTCCTGGCCGTGGCCGTCGCGGTGCTCGTCGCCGTCGTCGGCGCCAAGCGCCGCAACGGCCTGCTCACGCTGGCGATCATCTCGCTGACCGGCATCTTCGTGCAGGCCGTCATCGGCGGCGTCTCCGTGTGGCTGGACCTGAAGTGGTGGGCCGTCGCCCTGCACTTCCTGCCCTCAATGATCCTGGTGTGGGTCGCCGCCGTGCTCTACACCCGCCTCGCCGAGCCCGACGACGGCGTGCGCCAGCGCACCTTCTCCCCCGCCGCGCGCGTCTGCGCGGTCGTCGCCGCCTGCGCCCTGGCGATCGTGCTGACCACCGGCACCATGGTCACCGGCGCGGGCGTGCACTCCGGTGACGCCGGCGACGGCATGGCCGGGCGCCTTGACGTCGACATCGACCTGATGGCCCACATCCACGCCTGGAGCATGTACGTCTACCTGGCGTTCACCCTGATCACCGTCTGGCTGCTCTACCGCTCGCGCGCCGACCGACCGGCGATCCGCACCGGCTGGGTGCTCGTGGGCTGCATCGTCGTGCAGGCCGCCATCGGCATCGCCCAGTACCGCATGGGCGTGCCGCGCTGGACCGTGCCGATCCACATCGGCATGAGCTCCGTGGTCACCGCGTTCACCGCCTTCCTCTGGGCGCACGGCGTCGTCCGCTTCCGCGACTCCGCCCGCGTGCCCGCCGAGGCCCTGGGGCGTTAGCGCCGCCGAATCTCTCCGGGAGTTGCCGGACGACCACCGACGCCGAGGGCACCCGCCGTCGGCGTTCGCCGTCGCCGGGCCCTGTGATCGCGCTACCGTGGGGTGCATGAAGGCAATCCAGGTCACCCGCCACGGCGGCCCCGAGGTGATGGAGTACACCGACGTGCCCGACCCGGTCCCCGAGCCGGGACAGGTGCTCGTCGGCGTCGACGTCGCCGGGATCAACTACATCGACACCTACTACCGCGAGGGCCTCTACCACTCCGCCCCGCCCTTCGTGCCCGGCTCCGAGGGCACCGGCCGGGTCATCGAGGACCCGGCCGGCCAGATCGCCCCGGGCACCGTCGTCGCCTGGTGCTCGGCGCCCGGCTCCTACGCGGAGAAGGTCGTCGTCGACGCCGACCGGCTCGTCGCCGTCCCGCAGGACATCCCGCAGCACGTGGCGGCGACCATGCTGCTGCAGGGCATGACCGCCCACTACCTGGTCAACGGCGTCTACCCGCTGGCCGCCGGCGACTCCTGCCTGATCACCGCCGGGGCCGGCGGCGTGGGGCTGCTGGCCACCCAGCTGGCCGCCCACCGCGGCGTGCGCGTCTTCTCCGTGGTCTCCACCAAGGAGAAGGAGGAGCTGGCATACGAGGCCGGGGCCACCGAGGTGTTCACCTACTCCGAGAACCTCGCCGAGACCGTGCGCCGGCGCAACGGCGGGCGCGGCGTGGACGTCGTCTACGACGGCGTGGGCCGCGACACCTTCGGCGAGTCGCTCGAGGCCGTGCGCCCGCGCGGGACGGTCTGCCTCTTCGGCGCGGCCTCCGGGCCCGTCGAGCCCTTCGACCCGCAGCTGCTCAACACGCACGGCTCGATCTTCCTGACGCGCCCCTCGCTGGGCGCCTACACCGCCGACGCCGACGAGTTCCGCATGCGCGCCCAGGCGATCACGCAGGCGATCGTCGACGGCACCCTGAACGTGCGCGTGGGCGGGGTTCACCCGCTCTCCGACGCCGCGCAGGCCCACCGGGACCTGCAGGAGCGGCGCACCACGGGCTCTCTGGCGCTGGACGTCACCGGCGACGGCGAGTAGCGCGACGTCGTCAATCGAACTGCACGACGAAGGCCCCCGCATCCGGACCGTGGTCCGGGTGGGGGCTTCCGGGTGGGGCTAGAACCAGGCGGGCGACCAGCCGGCGAGCACGCCGAGGGTCTCCCAGCCGATGACGGCGTCGATGGACAAGCCCACGAAGAGCACCGCCAGGTAGTTGTTCGACAGGATGAACAGCTTGAGCGGGTGCACCTTCTCACCGCGGCGCACGCCGTTGTGCAGGTTGGTGGCCATGATCAGGAAGGCCGCGCCCGAGAGGACGGCCACGACGCCGTAGATCCACGAGGCGGCCGGCACCAGCAGCAGCGAGACGATGACGGTCGCCCAGGAGTACCAGAGGATCTGGCGGGTGACCTCGACGGGCTCGCGCACGACCGGCAGCATGGGCACCTGGGCGCGCTTGTAGTCCTCGCGGTACTTCATGGCCAGCGACCAGGTGTGCGGCGGCGTCCAGAAGAAGATGATCAACCACATCACGATGGCCTGCCACCACTTCGCCGGCGACGGGTCGGGGGCGTTGGCGACGATGACCGCCCAGCCGACGACGACGGGCATGCAGCCGGCCGCGCCGCCCCAGACGATGTTCATGTAGGTGCGCCGCTTGAGGAACTTCGTGTAGACGAAGATGTAGAAGAACACCGTCAGCAGGATGAACACACCCGCCAGCAGCGAGCCGCACAGCAGCCACAGCCAGAAGAAGCTGATGATCATCAGCGCCCAGGCGAAAATCGCGGCGTTGCGGTCACTGACGGTGTTGCGCACCAGCGGGCGGGCGCGCGTGCGGCCCATCTTCCGGTCGATGTCCGAGTCCGCGACCATGTTGAAGGTGTTGGCCGCGGCGGCGCCCATCCACCCGCCGACGACGGTCAGCAGGATGAGCACGATGTTGTTCTCACCGCGCTCGGCCTGCAGCATCGCCGGGATCGCGGCCACGAGCAGCAGCTCGATCACCCTCGGCTTCGTCAGCGCGAAGTAGGCCTTGATCGTGTCCAAGTAGAAGTCCTCCAGCTCACAGTCCTCGCGGTGGGCTCCCCGCAGACAGGGGCGGGGGCACGTGGCAGTGGTCGAAACCGACCGCACGGAAGTTCCCGCCGCCCGGCCGCCGCCCCCGTTCGAGCGGGGTACGGCACGGGGGCGGCGTCGCGTACGAGACAACACTCTATCGTGCCCGCCCGCGCGGCCACGCCACCAGGTGCCGTCGCGCGGGTACGATTGCCTGCGAACCCGGAACTTCCCGGGGCAGCACGGCGCGGTGCCGCCGGGGCGGTCGCGGCGCCCCGGCATCCGGCACCCGCACACCGAGCATCACCGAGAGGAATTGAACAGTGAGCCTTTCTCCTGAACTGCAGGCACTGACGGAGCGTCGGTACCCGGACGACTGGACGGACACCGACACCCGTGCCGTCGACACCGCCCGCATCCTGGCGGCCGACGCCGTCGAGAACTGCGGGTCGGGCCACCCCGGCACCGCGATGAGCCTCGCTCCGCTCGCCTACACCCTCTACCAGCGGGTCATGGACCACGACCCGGCTGACGTGCACTGGACCGGCCGCGACCGGTTCGTGCTCTCCTGCGGCCACTCCTCGCTGACGCAGTACATCCAGCTCTTCCTGGGTGGCTTCGGCCTCGAGCTGCAGGACCTCGAGGAGCTGCGCACCTGGGGCTCCAAGACCCCGGGCCACCCCGAGTACCGCGACACCGACGGCGTCGAGATCACCACCGGCCCGCTGGGCCAGGGCCTGGCCTCCGCCGTGGGCATGGCCATGGCCTCGCGCCGCGAGCGCGGGCTGTTCGACCCGGAGGCCCCGCAGGGTGAGTCCCCCTTCGACCACTACATCTACGTCATCGCCTCCGACGGCGACCTCCAGGAGGGTGTCACCTCCGAGGCCTGCTCCCTGGCCGGCACCCAGCAGCTGGGCAACCTGATCGTCTTCTACGACGACAACGACATCTCGATCGAGGACGACACCGACATCGCCTTCGACGAGGACGTCCCGGCCCGCTACGCCGCCTACGGCTGGCAGGTGCTCGACGTCGAGGGCGGCGAGGACGTCACCGCGATCCTCGAGGCCGTCGAGGAGGCCAAGAAGGACACCTCGCGCCCGTCCTTCATCCGCGTGCGCACCGTCATCGGCTACCCGGCGCCGAACAAGATGAACACCGGCGCCTCCCACGGCGCCGCCCTGGGCGCCGACGAGGTCGCCGCCGTCAAGAAGGAGCTCGGCTTCGACCCGGAGAAGGACTTCGACGTCGACGACGATGTCCTGGCACACACCCGCAAGCTGCGCGAGCGCGGCGCGGCCCGCCACGCCGAGTGGCAGGAGAGGTTCGACGCCTGGGCCGAGGCCAACCCGGAGCGCAAGGCGCTCTTCGACCGCCTGACCGCCGGCGAGCTGCCGGAGGGCTGGGACGCCGAGCTGCCGACCTGGGAGCCCGACGAGAAGGGCATCGCCACCCGCAAGGCCTCCGCGGCCGTGCTGCAGGCTCTGGGCAAGACCCTGCCCGAGCTGTGGGGCGGCTCCGCCGACCTGGCCGGCTCGAACAACACCACCATCGAGGGCTCGCCCTCCTTCGGCCCGAAGTCGATCTCCACGGACACCTGGTCCGCCGAGCCCTACGGCCGCACCCTGCACTTCGGCATCCGCGAGCACGCCATGGGCTCGATCCTCAACGGCATCGCCCTGCACGGCCCGACCCGCCCCTACGGCGGCACGTTCCTGATCTTCTCGGACTACATGCGCCCGGCCGTGCGCCTCGGCGCCCTGATGAAGGTCAACTCCTACTACGTGTGGACCCACGACTCCATCGGCCTGGGCGAGGACGGCCCGACCCACCAGCCGGTCGAGATCCTCGCTGCCCTACGCGCCATCCCGAACCTGGCGGTGCTGCGCCCGGCCGACGCCAACGAGACGGCCGCCGCCTGGCGCGCCGCCCTGGCCCACGACGGCTTCGGCCCGAAGGGCCTGGCGCTTTCCCGCCAGAACCTGCCGGTGCTCGAGGGCACCCGCGAGAAGGCAATGAAGGGCGTCGAGCGCGGCGCCTACGTCCTGGTCGAGGGCTCCAAGGAGACCCCGGACGTGATCCTGATGGCCACCGGCTCCGAGGTCCAGCTGGCCGTCAATGCCGCCGAGCGCCTCGAGTCCGAGGGCACCGCCGCCCGCGTCGTCTCCGTGCCCTGCATGGACTGGTTCGCCGAGCAGGACCAGGCCTACATCGACGAGGTCCTGCCGCCCGAGGTCACCGCGCGTGTCTCCGTCGAGGCCGGCATCGCGATGCCGTGGTACCGCTGGCTGGGCCAGCGCGGCCGCGCCGTCTCCCTGGAGCACTACGGCGCCTCCGCCCCGGCGGCCGAGCTCTTCGAGCGCTTCGGCTTCACCGTGGACGCCGTCCACGACGCCGCCCGCGCCTCCCTGGACGCCTGACCGACGCCCCCGGCGGTACCTCCGGTGCCGCCGGGTCCCGGGGTCCGGTGCCCGCCGGGCGCCCCGGGCCCGCACGACAGTCCCCCCGTTGAACCTACCGACACGGTTGCACCGGTCGACACACCAGAAGTTAGGAAGATCCATATGACCGCTATCGACGATCTCGCCTCGGTGGGCACCTCCACCTGGCTCGACGACCTCTCCCGCGACCGCATCACCTCCGGCAACCTCGCCGAGGTGATCAAGGACAAGTCCGTCGTGGGTGTCACCACCAACCCCGCCATCTTCGCCGCCTCCATGTCGAAGGGCACCGCCTACGACGCCCAGATCGCGGAGCTCAAGGCCGCCGGCGCCGACGTCGACACCGCCGTCTACGCGATGAGCATCGACGACGTCCGCGACGCCTGCGACGTCTTCGCCGAGATCTACGAGCGCTCCGGCGGCAAGGACGGCCGCGTCTCCATCGAGGTCGACCCGCGCATCTCCGACGACGCCGAGCGCACCCTCGCCCAGGCCAAGGAGCTGTGGGCCAAGGTGGACCGCCCGAACGTGATGATCAAGATCCCGGCGACGAAGGCCTCCCTGCCCGCCGTGACCGACGCCCTGGCCGAGGGCATCAGCGTCAACGTCACGCTGATCTTCTCCGTCGAGCGCTACCGCGCCGTCATGCAGGCCTTCGCCGACGGCGTCAAGCGCGCCGCCGAGGCCGGCCACGACGTCTCCGGGATCCACTCCGTGGCGTCCTTCTTCGTCTCGCGCGTGGACACCGAGATCGACAAGCGCCTCGAGGCCATCGGCTCCGATGAGGCCCTGGCCCTGCGCGGCAAGGCCGGCGTGGCCAACGCCCGCCTGGCCTACGCGGAGTACCTGAAGTTCTTCGCGGCCGCCGAGCTGCCCGAGGGCGCCAACGTCCAGCGCCCGCTGTGGGCCTCGACCGGCGTGAAGAACCCGGAGTACCCGGCCGACCTCTACGTCGTGGAGCTGGCCGGCTCGAACACGGTCAACACCATGCCGGAGAAGACCATCGACGCCGCCCTGGACGGCGACAACGTCCACGGTGACACCCTCAACGGCACCGCCGAGGGGGCCGCCGAGGTCTTCGAGAAGCTGCGCGCCGTGGGCGTCGACACCGACGACGTCTTCGTCGTGCTCGAGCGCGAGGGCGTCGAGAAGTTCGTCGCCTCCTGGTCCGAGCTGCTCGAGAAGATGGCCCAGCAGCTGGCCTGATCCCGGCACCTGACCCCGCCCCGCCCCGCCCGAGACCCCGCGGTGTCCCGGGCGGGGCAGCGCCGTCAGGACCCGGTGCCCACCGGTGCCGGCTGGCGTCGCGCGCGACGTTGACCCGCCGCCGCGACGGCGCCCCGTAGACTTTTCCTTCCGTTCCCCTCCCGACCTCCGAGACCGCCCGCTCGACCCCGCCCGCCGGAGCCGCGAAACGCGCCTGCGGGCGGCCCTGATGAAAGGCCGTGACCGTCCCCGTGACCGCCGCACACAGCCCCGCCGACTGGACCAACCCGCTGCGCAACCCGCACGACACCCGCCTGCCGCGCATCGCCGGCACCTCCGGGATGGTCATCTTCGGCGTGACCGGCGACCTCTCGCGCCGCAAGCTCCTGCCCGCCGTCTACGACCTGGCCAACCGCGGCCTTTTGCCCGCCGGGTTCACCCTCGTCGGCTTCGGCCGCCGCGAGTGGTCCAAGCGGGACTTCGAGGACCACGTGCGCGCCGCCGTGCTCGACGGCGCGCGGACCCCCTGGGACGACAACGTCTGGGAGCGCCTGTCCGCCGGCATGCACTTCGTGACGGGCACCTTCGACGACGACGCCTCCTTCGACCGGCTCGCCGAGACCCTCGCCGAGTTGGACCGCCCCCGCGGCACGGGCGGCAACTGGGCGTTCTACCTCTCGGTGCCGCCGGGCAGCTTCGCCGACGTCTGCGCCCAGCTGGACCGCTCCGGCCTGGCGGCCGGTTCCGAGTGCTCGTGGCGCCGCGTGATCGTCGAGAAGCCCTTCGGCCACGACCTGGCCAGCGCCAGGGAGCTCAACCAGACGATCAACTCGGTCTTCCCCGAGGAGGCCGTCTTCCGCATCGACCACTACCTGGGCAAGGAGACGGTCCAGAACATCCTGGCGCTGCGCTTCGCCAACCAGCTCTTCGAGCCGTTCTGGGACGCCCGCTACATCGACCACGTCCAGATCACCATGGCCGAGGACATCGGCCTGGGCGGGCGCGCCGGCTACTACGACGGCATCGGCGCGGCCCGCGACGTCATCCAGAACCACCTGATCCAGCTGGCCGCCCTGGTGGCCATGGAGGAGCCGGTGGCCTTCGACCCCGGGCAGCTGCGCGCCGAGAAGATCAAGGTGCTGCGCGCCGCCGCCCCGGTCGAGCCCTTCGACGAGACGACCGCCCGCGGCCAGTACGGCCCCGGCTGGCAGGGCTCCGAGAAGGTGCCCGGCCTGCGCGACGAGGAGGGCTTCGACCCGGAGTCGACCACCGAGACCTTCGCCGCGCTGACCGTGGAGATCGGCTCGCGCCGCTGGGCCGGCGTGCCGTTCTACCTGCGCACCGGCAAGCGGCTGGGCCGGCGCGTCACCGAGATCGCGCTCGTGTTCAAGATGCCGCCGCACCAGCCCTTCCGCGACGAGCAGACCGCCGCCCTGGGCCCGAACGCGATGGTCATCCGCGTCCAGCCCGACGAGGGCGTGCTCATGCGCTTCGGCTCGAAGGTGCCGGGCTCCTCGATGGAGGTCCGCGACGTCAACATGGACTTCTCCTACTCGGAGAACTTCACCTCCGACTCCCCAGAGGCCTACGAGCGGCTCATCCTCGACGTGCTGCTCGGCGAGGCCAGCCTCTTCCCGACCAACACCGAGGTCGAGCTGTCCTGGAAGATCCTCGACCCCGTCCTCGAGTACTGGGCCGAGAACGGCCGGCCCGACACCTACCCCGCCGGTACCTGGGGTCCGGCCTCCGCCGAGAAGATGCTCGCGCGCCACGGCCGCACCTGGCGCCGCCCGTGACGGGCGTGAAGCCCGCGCGACCCGCCCCGGAGACCGACCCCACCCGCAGTGAAAGAGACACCATGACCGAGATCCTCACCGACACCTCGACCGGCTACATCGCCCAGCGCCTGGTCCGCGTACACGAGACCACCGCCCAGACCACCGGCCGCGTGCTCACCCTCATCGTCCTCGCCGGCGCCGACGAGAACCTGGAGTCTGTCATCGGCACCGTGAAAGACGCCTCCCGGGAGCACCCCTCCCGCGTGCTCGTCCTCCTCGACGCCGCCCACGGCCGCCCACTGCCGGACGGCAAGGACTCCTGCATCGACGCCGAGATCCACGTCGGCGGCGACGCCGGCGCCAGCGAGCTGGTGGTCATCCGCATGAACGGCGAGGTCGCCGAGCACCCGGCCAGCGTGGTCACCCCGCTGCTGCTGCCGGACACCCCGATCGTGTGCTGGTGGCCCTCGGCGGCCCCGGCCGACCCGGCGGCGACCAAGGTCGGCCGCATCGCCCAGCGCCGCATCGTCGACAGCCGCTGCAGCGGCCACGAGGACGCCCTCGCCGTCCAGCGCAAGCACTACTCCCCCGGCGACTCCGACCTGGCCTGGGCGCGCATCACCCTGTGGCGCGCGATCGTGGCCTCCACCCTCGACCAGCCGCCGCACCACGACATCACCGAGGCGCACATCTCCGGCCCGGCGGGCAGCTCGAGCGTCGACCTGGCCGCCGGCTGGCTGGCCGACCGCCTGCGCGTGCCGGTGACCCGCGAGACCCACACCGGCCACGGCATCCGCCTGGCCATGACGCGTGCCGACGGCGAGCTGGTCATCGACCAGCGCTCCCTGGACACCGTCGAGGTGGACGTGCCGGGCGCTGCGAAGCAGCTGGTCGCCCTCAACGAGCGCTCCCAGGCCGACTGCCTGTCCGAGGAGCTGCGCCACCTCGACCCCGACGACGCCTACGCCGGCGCCCTCGACGGCATCCGCCGCCTCAACTGGGCCTGAGACGGCCCGCAGAAGGAGAACCGAAATGACTGACGCCCCCGTCCACCCCGCCCGCCCCGAGATCGTCCGCGTGGCCGACCTCGAGGAGCTGACCCGCACCGCCGCGGCCCGCTTCATCGAGGTCGTCGCCGCCGTGCAGGCCCCGGGCGGCGGCCGCCACGGCGACGGTGTCGCGCGCGTCGTGCTCACCGGCGGCGGCGCCGGCACCGGGATGCTGGCCAAGCTCGCCGAGTTCGACGCCGCCGCCGACGCCCAGACCGAGACGTTCCCGGCCCTGCGCGTCGACTGGAGCCGCGTCGAGGTCTTCTTCGGCGACGAGCGCGACGTGCCGGTCACCGACCCGGAGTCCAACGAGGGCCAGGCCCGCGCCGTCCTCCTCGAGGCCGTCGGCGTGCCCGGGGCCAACATCCACGGCTGGCGCCTCGGCGCCGGCCGGGCCGGCGGCAACGGCCTCGAGCTGGAGACCGCCGTCGAGCGCTACGCCACCGTGCTCGAGGAGTTCGCCCCGCGCGGCTTCGACCTGCACCTGCTGGGAATGGGCGGCGAGGGACACGTCAACTCCGTCTTCCCGCACACTCCCGGCACGCGCGCCGACGCCCCCGAGGTGCTCGCCGTGACCGACTCGCCGAAGCCGCCGGCCCGCCGCGGCACCATCACACTCAACGGGGTGGCCCGCGCCGAGCGCGTCTGGCTGCTGGTGGCCGGCGCCGGCAAGGCCGAGGCTGCCGCGCACGTGGCCTCCGGCTCGAGCCCGGCCGACTGGCCGGCCGCCGGTGCGCGGGGTGCGGCGGAGACGCTGCTCTTCCTCGACGACGCCGCAGCCGGCGAACTGGGCTGAGCCCCCACCGGGCCGGCACCCACGCCGGACCGACGCCCCGCAAGACAGCGACCCCGTCGCGCCCGGGTGGGCGCGGCGGGGTCGTCGTCAATCGTGGGTGTGTGTCAGGCGTAGGCCTGCAGCAGGTTCAGCGCCACGATGCACAGGATCCAGATGAGGGCCATGATCACCGTGTAGCGGTCGAGGTTCTTCTCCACCACGGTGGAACCCGACAGGTTGGACTGCACGCCGCCGCCGAAGAGGCTGGACAGGCCGCCGCCCTTGCCCTTGTGCAGGAGCACGAACACCGACATCAGCACGGCGCTGAGCACGAGCACGATCTGGAGCGCGAGGATCATTGAAGTGAAGTCCCCTTCTGTCTGACGGGTTGAATGACTCAGGACAGTCTACACCATCGCCGCCCGGCCGGGCGGCGCGTGCCGCGGCGCGTCGATTGCCGACGCGTCGCGGCGCCCGGCGTCGACTAGCCGGAGTTGCGCAGGGCGGTGGCCAGGCCGTTCATGGCCAGCTGGATACCCAGCGGGACCTTCGGGTCCTCGTCGCCGGCGCGGTAGCGGCGCAGCAGCTCGACCTGCAGCACGTTGAGCGGCAGCAGGTACGGGAAGCGGTCGCGCACGGAGCGGGCCAGCCCGGGGTTGTCGGCGAGCAGCTCGTCGCGGCCGGTGACCTTGGCGAACATCTCGCAGGTCAGCTCGTACTCGGCGCGGATGGCGTCGAAGACGCGGCGGGCGACCTCCTGATCCGAGATCAGCGAGGCGTACATCTGCGCCAGGCTCATGTCCGCCTTGGCCATGACCTGGGCCATGTTGGACATCACCGAGGCGAAGAACGGCCAGTTCTCGGCGAGGTCGCGCAGCTCGGCGACCGCGGCGTCGCGGTCCTCGGACTGGTCGATGAAGTCGCGCAGCGCGGTGCCCACGCCGTACCAGCCGGGCAGCATGACGCGCGACTGCGACCAGGACAGCACCCACGGGATGGCGCGCAGGTCATCCAGCGACTCGGTCTGCTTGCGCGAGGAGGGCCGCGAACCGATGTTCAGCTTGCCGATCTCGGCGACCGGGGTCGACTCGGTGAAGTACTGGATGAAGCCGGGGTCCTCGTGGGCCAGGCGGGTGTAGGCCTCCTGGCTGGCGTGGGAGAGCCACGTCATGATCTCGGCGGCGCGCTGCGGGTCGTCGAGGTCGTTGACGTCCATCAGCGAGGCCTCCAGCGTCGCCGAAACCAGCGCCTCGAGGTTGCGGCGCGCCGTCTCCGGCGAGCCGTACTTCGCGGAGATGATCTCGCCCTGCTCGGTGACGCGCACCGCGCCCTGCACGGCGCCGGCGGGCTGGGCCAGGATCGCGTCGTAGGACGGTCCGCCGCCACGGCCGACGGTGCCGCCGCGGCCGTGGAAGAACCGCAGGCGCAGCCCCTCTTCGCGGCAGGCCTGCACGATCTGGGTCTCGCCGTTGAACAGGGCCCAGTTCGCGGCGAAGTAACCGCCGTCCTTGTTGGAGTCGGAGTAGCCGAGCATGACCTCCTGGAGGTCACCCCGGTTGCGCACGTAGGTGCGGTAGAGCGGGATCGACCAGACGGCGCGCAGGATGTCGGCGCCGCCCTCGAGGTCGTCGATGGTCTCGAACAGCGGGATGACGTCGACGGAGCCGGTCGGGTCCTCGCCGTTGGCGTGGATCAGGCCGACCTCCTTGAGCAGCACCATCGGCTCGAGGATGTCGCTGACCGAGGCGGCCATGGAGATGATGCAGTGCGGCACCATCTCGGGGCCGAACTTGTCCACGGCCTCGGCGGCCGCGCGGAAGATGCCGAGCTCGCGTTCGGTCGGCTCGGTGAAGTCGTGGTAGCCGGTGGGCACGAGCGGGCGCGGGGTGCGCAGCTCGTCGACCAGGAGCTCGATCTTCGCCTCCTCGTCCAGGCTCCGGTAGTCCTCAGCGACGTGGGCCAGGGAGAACAGCTCGGTGAGCACGTCCTCGTAGCTCTCGGAGTTCTGGCGGATGTCCAGGGCGTAGAGGTGGAAGCCGAAGGTGCGCACGGCGGCGCGCAGGTCGGCCAGGCGGGCGTCGGCGATGATCTCGTCGTGCTCCGCGCGCAGGCAGGAGTCGATGAGGTCGAGGTCCGCGAGGAACTCCTCGGCGTCGGCGTAGGGCTCGTGGACGGTGAACCAGTCGCCCTCGACGGCGTCGGGGCCGATGAGCCCGACGATGGTGGCCAGGATGCGGCCGCGCACGCCGTGGACGGCGCGGCGGTAGGGCTCGTCGACGCGCGAAGGCACGCCGTTGTGGCCCTCGTCGGCAAGCGCGTAGAGCTTCTCGGAGACCTCGCCGAGCCGGTCGGACAGGCTCAGCTCGTGCTCGAGGTCGTGCAGCTGGACGGCGTAGTACTTCAGCACGGTCTCCGCGGCGCGGGTGGCCGCGTAGTCCAGTGTGGTGCCGGTGACGGATGGGTTGCCGTCGTGGTCGGCGCCGATCCAGGAGCCGGGCTGCACGATCGGGTGCTGCGGCACGGGCGCGCCCGCGGAGTCGGAGAGCAGCTTGACGACGTCGTGGTTGAGCTTCGGGATGGCCTGCAGCAGCGAGAGCTTGTAGTAGCGCAGGCCGACCTCGATCTCGTCCTCGAGGCGGGGGCGGGCGACGCGGATGAGCGCAGTCTGCCACAGGATGGTCAGGCGGCGGCGCACGTCGCGCTCGATCTCGTCGAGCTCGCCGGCGGTCAGGGCGTTCTCGCCGGCCGTCAGCAGCACGCGGCGGCGGCGCATGAGCTCGGAGATGTGCTTCTGAGCGTCGAAGACGGTGCGGCGGCGAGTCTCGGTCGGGTGGGCGGTGAGCACCGGGGCGACCTGGGTTGCGGGGAACTCCCGCGAGATCGTCGCCGGGTCCACGCCGGCCTCGGCCAGCTTGCGCCAGGTCGCGTCGAGGGTGGATGCGGGGGCGGGCTCGCCGGCCTGGCGGCGGTGCAGCCGGGCCGACTCGTCGTAGAGGTCCTCGGCCAGGTTCGCCATGAGGGCGAAGTGGCTGAATGCGCGGATGACGTCGCGGGCCTTCTCGGCCTCGATGTCGTGGAACATGGCGGCCAGGTCGGACATGTCCGCCTCGCCGCGGGCGACCTCGAAGGCGCGCCGGCGCGAGTTCTCGACCAGGTCGAAGGTCTCCTGACCCTCCTGCTCGGCGATGACCTCGCCGAGGACGCGGCCGAGGAACCGGATGTCGTCCTGCATGTTGGTTTGATCGTCAACCATGACGGTTCTTCCTCTCCACCCCGGGCGGCCGCGGGCGCGGGCCCCAGGTCGCCGGGAGGGGTGTGCAGTAGGTGAGGTATTAGGTTCTTGAGCTGCGGTTTCTATGCCCTTGCGGGCGGGTTCGGGCGTGAAAAACCGCCCCGTGGTGGGGTCGCCACCACGGGGCGGCCTCGAGTCACGCCAGGTTGCGTCGCTTACGCGACGGTCTGGGCGGCGTTGGCGGCCAGCTTGGCGAAGGCCTCGCCGTCCAGGGAGGCGCCGCCGACCAGGCCGCCGTCGACGTCGGGCTTGCCGACGATCTCGGCGACGGAGTCGGCCTTGACGGAGCCGCCGTAGAGGATGCGGAACTCCTCGGCGGTCTTCTCGTCGGCGAGCTCGGCGATCAGCGTGCGCAGTGCGCCGCAGACCTCCTGGGCGTCGTCGGCCGAGGCGACCTTGCCGGTGCCGATGGCCCAGACGGGCTCGTAGGCCAGGACGGTGCGGGCCAGCTGGGCGGCGTCGAGGCCGGCCAGCGACTTGCGGGCCTGCTCGACGACGTAGTCGACGTGCTCGCCCTTCTCACGGATCTCGAGCGGCTCGCCGACGCAGACGATCGGCGACATGCTGGCGCCGAGGGCGGCGGCGGCCTTGGCGGCGACGGTCTCGTCGGTCTCGGCGTGGTACTCGCGGCGCTCGGAGTGGCCCACGACCACCCAGGCGCAGCCCAGCTTGGCGAGCATCTCGGCGGAGACCTCACCGGTGTAGGCGCCGGACTCGTGCACGGAGACGTCCTGGGCCCCGTAGGTGAACTGCAGCTTGTCGCCTTCGACGAGGGTCTGGACGGAGCGCAGGTCGGTGAACGGGACGGTGAAGGCGACGTCGATCTTCTCGTAGTACTCCTTCGGCAGGGCAAAGGCGAACTTCTGCAGGACGGTGATGGCCTCGAGGTGGTTGAGGTTCATCTTCCAGTTGCCCGCGATGAGGGGGGTGCGTGCCATGTGCGTTTCGGCCTTTCTGTGGGTGGCTGGTTTCGGGTTACGGCAGGCTCAGCGGTTCAGGACCGCGACGCCCGGCAGTTCCTTGCCCTCGAGGAACTCGAGGGAGGCGCCGCCGCCGGTGGAGATGTGCGAGAAGCCGTCCTCGTCGAGGCCGAGCACGCGCACGGAGGCCGCGGAATCGCCGCCGCCGACCACCGAGAAGGAGCCGTTGTTCTTGGTGGCGTCGATGATCGCCTGGGCCAGGCCCTTGGTGCCCTTGGAGAACGCCTCGAACTCGAAGACGCCCATCGGGCCGTTCCAGAACACGGTCTTGGAGGAGGCGAGCACCTCGGCGAAGCGCTCGACGGACTTCGGGCCGATGTCCAGGGACATCCAGCCGGCGGGGATGCCGTCGAGCTCGACGACCTTGTGCTCGGCGTCCTTGTCGAACTTCTCGGCCGCGACCAGGTCGACCGGCAGGACGATCTTGTCGCCGTAGCGCTCGAGCAGCTCGCCGCAGGTCTCCACCATCTCCTCCTGGAGCAGGGACTCCTGGACGTCGTAGCCCTTGGCCTTGAGGAACGTGTAGCACATGCCGCCGCCGATGACGAGGCTGTCTGCCTTGCCGGCCAGGGCCTCGATGACACCGAGCTTGTCGGAGACCTTCGAGCCGCCGAGGACGACCACGTAGGGCTTGGCGGGCTCCTTGGCCACGGAGTCGAGGACGGAGACCTCCTTGTTGACCAGGTAGCCGGCGTAGGCGGGCAGGCGGCCGGCGACGTCGAAGACGGAGGTCTGCTTGCGGTGCACGACACCGAAGCCGTCGGAGACGAAGGCGCCGTTGTCGGCGGCCAGGGCGACGAGCTCGTCGGCGAACTCGGCGCGCTCGGCCTCGTCCTTGCTGGTCTCACGCGGGTCGAAGCGGACGTTCTCGAGCAGGACGATCTCGCCGTCGCTCAGGCCGTTGGCGCGCTCGTGGGCGTCCTCGCCGGTGACGTCGCCGGCCAGGGCGACGTACTGGCCCAGGGCCTCGCTGAGGGCCTCGGCGACCGGCTTCAGGGAGAACTTCGGGTTGACCTCGCCCTTCGGGCGGCCGAGGTGGGCCATGGCGATGACCTTGGCGCCGCCCTCGAGCAGGGCCTTGAGGGTCGGCAGGGACGCGGTGATACGGCCCGGGTCGGTGATCTCGCCGGCGTCGTTGAGCGGGACGTTGAAGTCGGAACGGACGAGCACGTGGCGTCCGGCGACGCCCTCGGCGAGCAGGTCGTCGATGGTCTTGATGGCCATGTCTGGGTTTCTCCTCGGTGAAAAGTTAGGGGTGTGTCTGGGTGTTCAGGTATGCGAAGAGCGGCCCCGGCTCAAAGGGGAACGCGGCGGTGTGCCGCTGCCCCCTCGAGCGAGGCCGCTCATCGGTCGGCACGAGCCGAGTCAGGCGCCTGTTAGAACTTGGAGGCGACGTGCTCGGTCAGGCGGAGCAGCTGGCAGGTGTAGCCCCACTCGTTGTCGTACCAGGAGACGACCTTGACCTGGTTGCCGATGACCTTGGTCAGGCCGGAGTCGAAGATCGAGCCGTGCGGGTCGGTCACGATGTCGTGGGAGACGAGCGGCTCGTCGGTGTAGCCGAGGGTCTCGCTGGCGGCCTCCTTCATCGCGGCGTTGACGGCCTCCACGGAGACCTCCTTCTTCGCGGTGAAGGTCAGGTCGGTGCAGGAGCCGGTGATCACGGGCACGCGCAGGGCGTAGCCGTCCAGCTTGCCCTTGAGCTGCGGGAGGACCAGGGCGACGGCCTTGGCGGCGCCGGTGGAGGTCGGGACGATGTTCACGGCGGCGGCGCGGGCGCGACGCAGGTCGCGGTGCGGGGCGTCGTGCAGGCGCTGGTCACCGGTGTAGGCGTGCACGGTGGTCATCAGGCCCTCTTCGATGCCGAACTTCTCGTCGAGCACCTTGGCCATCGGGGCGAGGCAGTTGGTGGTGCAGGAGGCGCCGGAGATGACGGTGTGCTTCTCCGGGTCGTAGTCCTCGTGGTTGACGTTGTAGACGAAGGTCGCGTCCTCGTTCTTGGCGGGGGCGGAGATGATGACCTTCTTGGCGCCGGCGTCGATGTGCGCGTGGGCGGCGTTGGCGTCGGTGAAGAAGCCGGTGGACTCGATGACGATGTCCACGTTGTGGGCGGCCCAGTCCAGGTTCTTCGGGTCGCGCTCGGCGGTGACGTGCAGCTTGTGCTCGCCGACGGTGATGGACTCCTCGTCGTAGGAGACCTCCTGGTCAAGCTTGCCCAGGATGGAGTCGTACTTGAGCAGCGTGGCCAGCGTCTTGTTGTCGGTCAGGTCGTTGACGGCGACGACCTCCAGGTCGTCGCTGCGCTGCAGGACGGCACGGAAGAAGTTGCGGCCGATGCGGCCGAAGCCGTTGATACCAACACGAATGGTCACAGTTGATCTCCTCGTCAAATCTGCGGTTGTGTCCGAGAGGGACCGTGTGCGCCTCTGTGACGCCCACGTCGTTGCCTCACGATTCAGAGTGTACCGCCCGATCGGCCGTCCCGCACTACCGAACCGCAAAGAAATCAGACACGAGCGGAAATTTACGGGCACATCCGGGCATTACCGGGGGTAACTGAACAGATCCGGGTCCGCAATTCGATGGATCAACCGGGCGGAATATCCCGAACGCCCCGGTGAACGGACCATCCCTGCCCCCGTCCGGGGGTCCGCCCGGGCGCCCGAATGTCCGTAAAGGGACATCACGGGCCCGAATCAGTGACCTTCGCCACTGTCCGCTTCGTCGAGGACCTCCTCGGTCACGGCGGCGTGCGTGTCCGGGACGCCCAGTTCCTTCGCCCTCTTGTCGGCGGTGGACAGCAGACGGCGCACGCGCCCGGCGATGGCGTCCTTGGTCATCGGCGGGTCGGCCAGCCGGCCCAGCTCCTCGAGCGAGGCCTGGCGGTGGCGCACGCGCAGGCTGCCGGCCTCCGCGAGGTGCTCCGGGACGTCGTCGCCGAGGATCTCCATGGCGCGCTCCACGCGCGCGGCGGCGGTGACGGCCGCGCGCGCCGAGCGGCGCAGGTTCGCGTCGTCGAAGTTGGCCAGCCTGCTTGTCGACGCCGTGCGTTCCCGGCGTCGGCGCTTGTCGTCCCACTGCAGCCGGGTGCGGTGCGCGCCCATGCGGGACAGCAGCGCGCCGACGGAGTCGCCGTCGCGTACGACGACGCGCTCGGCGCCGCGGGACTCCCGGTTCTTGGCCGTCGCACCCAGGGCGCGGGCGCAGCCGACGAGTGCCAGCGCCGCCTCGGCGCGCGGGCACTCGACCTCGAGGGCGGCGGAGCGGCCCGGCTCGGTCAGGGTGCCCGCCGCCAGGAAGGCGCCACGCCAGGCGGCCTCCTTGTCGGCGACGGTGCCGGAGATGACCTGCGGGGGCAGGCCCACCACGGCCACCCCGGCGCGGGTGATCAGGCCGGTGCGCCGGTAGACCTCGGCGATGCCGCGGTCGATGACCACGAGGTGGCGGCCGGGCTTGCCGGCGCGGTCGGCCTCGAGGGTGCGCAGGGTGACACGGGCGTCGAAGAGCTCGTCGAGGTAGGCGACCAGCCGGCGCGCCGCACCGCCGTGGTCGAGCTCGACCTCGATGCTCTCCGCTCCCCCGTGGCGCACGGCGTGGCCGCGGAAGCGCAGCACCGCGGCGACCTCCGCCAGCCGTGCGCGGGTGCCCCGCGTCTCGACGCGGGTGAGCTCGTCCTTGACCTCGTTCGTCAGCGACACCGTGCCTGCATTCCTTTCTTTCCCTGTCCCCCGGGGACGCGTCGATACTAGTCCGCGGCCAGCATGCCCGTCAGGGCGGCGGCCAGCTTCTCCGGGTCGTGCACGTTGCGCGGCATGCCGTTCCCGTCGCAGCTGTGCACGTCGGCGAAGACGATCTCGGCGCCGAGCCGGCCGGCGGCTCGGGAGAGGTAGGCGCGCTCGGCCTTCGACAGCAGCGAGTCGGAGTCGACCAGGATGCGGTCGACCCGCAGCGCAGGGGCCTGCTGGGCCATGATGTGGATGTGGCGCTCCAGGGAGAAGCCCTGGGTCTCCCCCGGTTCGGCCGAGAGGTTGAGCACCACGACCTTCAGCGCGTCCGAGGCGTTGATGGCGTCCACCACGGAGTGGACCAGCAGGTGCGGGATGACGCTGGAGAACCAGGAGCCGGGCCCCAACGTGATCAGGTCCGCACCGCGGATGGCCTCGAGGGCCTGCGAGCTCGCCGGCGGGTCGCTCGGCACCAGGCGCACGCGGCGCACGGAACCGGGTGTGGAGGCGACGGCGACCTGGCCGCGGACCTCGCGGACCACGCGCGGGTCGTCGTCAAGCCCGGCGACCTCGGCGGCGATGTCAAGCGGGCGGGTGCACACGGGCACAACGCGCCCGCAGGAGTGGGTCAGGTTCGCGACGGTGTCCAGGGCCTCCTGCACGTCGCCGCCGAGCTCGACGAGCCCGGAGATGAGCAGGTTGCCCACGGCGTGGCCGGCGAGCGCCCCGTGGCCGCCGAAGCGGTGCTGGAGCAGCTCGGCGCTCAGGCCCGGCCCGTCGGCGGACGCGCAGTCGCCGGCCAGGGCGGCCAGCGCCATGCGCAGGTCGCCCGGGGGGACCTGGCCGAGCTCGCGGCGGATGCGCCCGGAGCTGCCGCCGTCGTCCGCGACGGTGACCACGGCGGTGATGCTCGCCGGGTCGCACAGCCGGGCGGCGCGCAGGGTCTGGTAGAGCCCGTGGCCGCCGCCGAGGCAGGTCAGGGCCGGGTGCGCGGTGTCACCGGCGGATACGGCGTGGGCGCTCGCGGTCTTCTCCGCGCTCGCGGTGCTGTCGGGGTCGGGCATGTCTCTCGGGTCTCTCAGTTGTCTGGGGTGCGGGATGGCCGGGCGCGCCACCCCGCGGGGTACGGCGGGCGCGGAGCCGCCGGCTGCGGCGCCCCGCGGGATCGGGGTCCGCCTGTTCAGCGGGCGATGTCGCGGTGGATGACGTTGACGTCCAGGCCGGACTCCTCGCGCAGCCGGCGCCCGATCTCCTCGGCGACGGCGACGGAACGGTGGTGGCCTCCGGTGCAGCCGATGGAGACCGTCATGAAGTTCTTGCCCTCGTGGCGGAAGCCGGCCTGCATCGAGTTGAACATCGTCAGGAAGTTGTCGATGAAGTCCGCCGCGCCGGGGCGGCTGAGCACGTAGTCGGAGACGGGCGCGTCGGTGCCGCGCTGCTCGCGCAGCTCGGGGACCCAGAACGGGTTGGGCAGGAAGCGCACGTCGACGGTCAGGTCGGAGTCGCGCGGGGCGCCGTGCTTG
This sequence comes from Corynebacterium sp. MSK006, assembly GCF_030232385.1. Lineage (NCBI taxonomy): Bacteria > Bacillati > Actinomycetota > Actinomycetes > Mycobacteriales > Corynebacteriaceae > Corynebacterium > Corynebacterium sp. MSK006. The sequence continues at coordinate 32,821 of NZ_JASPJZ010000017.1, read as the reverse complement.
AAGCCGAAGGACTGCACGGTCACGTGCGGCTGCTGGGCCACCGACTCGCCGAAGGCGCCCTCGATGCGGCGGCGCAGGTCGTGCACCGACAGATCGGAGGTCTCGATGCTGACGTCGGCGTCCTCCTTGATGTCGCCGAGCATCGCGCGCTCGCGGTCGATGCCCTGCGAGAGCGTGTCGCGGCCCTGCAGCGGATGCGTGCGGCGCACCGAGTCGAAGCGCTTCATCAGCGCGTCCTTGCGGGCGTCGAGGAAGAGGATCGTCGGGCGCACGCCGCGGGCCTTGAGCTCGGCGAGCGTCTGCATCATCGAGCCGGGGAACATGCGCGAGCGCACGTCGGTGACAATGGCCAGGTGCTCCACCGGCGAGGTGTCCGCCCGGCACATCTCCACCAGCTCGAGCATGAGCTGCGGGGGCAGGTTGTGGGCGACGAACCAGCCGCGGTCCTCGAAGACCTTGGCCGCGGTGGACAGGCCGGCCCCGGACATGCCGGTGATCAAAAGCGGCGGGGCGAGCAGGTGGCCGAGGTTCTCGGTGTCAGCGGCGGTCATGGCCCCCATGGTAAGTCATCGCCGCTCCCCCGGCGGCCGCGTGCCGCTCCCCCGGCGGCCGCGTGGCGCTCCCCCGGCGGCCGCGTGGCGCTCCCCGGCGGCCGCGTGGCACTCCCCCGGCAGTCGCGCGGCGGCCGCGGGCTCACGCCTTGTGCAGCGAGGCGTGGACGTCGCCGGCCAGCTTCGGCCCGAAGCCCTTGACCTCGGCGATCTCCTCGACGCTGGCCTCCTTCAGCTTCTTCAGGGAGCCGAAGTGGCGCACCAGCTCGGTGCGGCGCGCGGGGCCGAGCCCCGGGACGTCGTCAAGCTCACTGCGCCGCATGCGCTTGGAGCGCTGCTGGCGCTGGTAGGTGATGGCGAAGCGGTGCGCCTCGTCGCGGATCTGCTGGAGCAGGAACAGCGCCTGGGAGTTACGCGGCAGGATCACCGGGTCCTCCTCGCCGGGCACCCACAGCTCCTCGAGGCGCTTGGCCAGGCCGGCCAATGTGACGTCAGTTACACCGAGCTCGTCGAGGACGCGCTGGGCGGCGGCGACCTGCGGGGCGCCACCGTCGACGATGAACAGCTGCGGCGGGTAGGCGAAGCGGCGGTTGTCCGTCGACATCTCCTCGACCCTGGCGGCGGCGTCGGTCTCCTCGGCGAAGCTGGAGCCGTCGAACTCCTCGGCCTCGGGCACGGAGCGCTTGTCGCGGTTGTGGCGCAGGAAGCGGCGGCGGGTGACCTCGGCGATGGAGCCGACGTCGTCGCTGTGGCCGTCGCCGGCGGCGTCGCGGATGCGGTAGCGGCGGTAATCGGACTTCTTGGACAGGCCGTCCTCGAAGACGACCAGGGAGGCCACCACGTCGGTGCCCTGCAGGTGCGAGATGTCGGTGCACTCGATGCGCAGCGGCGACTCGTCCATGCCGAGGGCGTCCTGGATGCCCTGGATCGCCGCCGAGCGCGCGGTGAGGTCGCCCACGCGGCGCAGCTTGTGCTGGCGCAGGGCCTCCTTGGCGTTGCGCTCGACGGTCTCCATCAGGGCGCGCTTGTCGCCGCGCTGGGGCACGCGCAGCTCGACGGGCCCGCCGCGCAGCGCCTCCAGCGCCGCGGCGGTGTCGGCGGGCTCCTCGGGCTCGTCCTGCAGCAGGATCAGCCGCGGGATGACCTCGTTGCGCCGGCGCGAGCCGGTGCGGTGCTCGCCGGCGGCGTCGGTGCCGTGGGACATCTTGTCCACCCCGCGGCGCCCGTAGAGCTTGGCGTCCTCGGCGGCCTCCTGCTCGGCGCGCTCCGCGGCGTCGCCGTAGAACTGGATCAGGAAGTTCTGGATCAGGTTCGGCAGCGCCGGATCGGCCTCGCCCTCCTCGACCGGCCCGGTGTCGCCGGCCTGGTCGCCGGCCTTCTCGACGACCCAGCCGCGCTGGCCCCGCACGCGGCCGTGGCGAACGTGGAAGATCTGCACGGCCGCCTCGAGCTCGTCGGTGGAAAAGGCGATCAAGTCGGCGTCGGTGCCGTCGCCGAGCACCACGGTCTGCTGCTCCATCAGCTTGTCTATCGCGCCCAGGTCGTCGCGCAGCCGGGCGGCGCGCTCGAACTCGAGGTCCTCGCTGGCCTGCTGCATCTCGGCGGTCAGGCGCTTGCGCACGGCGTCGGTGTGGCCGTTCATGAAGCTGCAGAAACCCTCGGCGATCTCGCGGTGCTCGGCGGCGGTGACCTTGCCGGTGCACGGCGCGGCGCACTTGTCGATGTAGCCGAGCAGGCAGGGCCGGCCCAGCTGCTCGTGGCGGCGGAAGACGCCCTTGGTGCAGGTGCGCATCGGGTAGACGCGGGTGAGCAGCTCGAGGGTCTCGCGCACGGCCCAGGCATGGGCGAAGGGCCCGAAGTAGCGCACGTTGCGCCGGCGCGGCCCGCGGTAGAAGAAGGCCCGCGGGAACTCCTCGCCCATGCTCACGGCGAGCATGGGGTAGGTCTTGTCGTCGCGGTACATGACGTTGAACCGCGGGTCGTAGCGCTTGATCCAGGTGTACTCGAGCTGGAGCGCCTCGACCTCGCTGGCGACGACGGTCCAGGTCACCCCGGCGGCGGTGAGCACCATCTGACGGGTGCGCGGGTGCAGGTGGGTGATGTCCTGGAAGTAGTTGGACAGCCGCGCGCGCAGGTTCTTGGCCTTGCCCACGTAGATGACGCGCCCGTCGGCGTCGCGGAAGCGGTAGACCCCCGGGGACGTGGGGATCGTCCCGGGGGCCGGACGGTAGGTGGAGGGGTCTGCCACGGTCAGCGCCTCACTCCTGCGGCATGTAGCGCGACTCCAGCTCGCGGAAGCGCTCGACGTCGTCGAGGATCGTGGAGCGGTCGGTGGCCATCATCGCCCACATGGGCACGAACTCGAACTGCGGCAGCTCCAGGCGGGCCATGCGCGAGCCGCGGGGGAAGGACAGCCCGTAGATGACGGTCCACGGGTAGAAGCGGGTGCCGATGAAGTTGCGCACCTCCACGCCGTCGGCGTTGGCGCGCACGCGCGGGCGGGTGAGCCCCAGGTAGCAGACGACGGAGATGATCAGGCCGATGCCGACGAAGGCCCACTTGTCGATGGTGGTCACCGCCGCGCCGGTGTCACCGACGCCGACGACCAGTGCCATGAAGATGTGCACGGCCATCACGACGACGACCCAGGCCACGCCGATGACGCGCATCGTCGGCGAGCGCACCTCGAGCTCCCAGGGCTTGGTCGAGGTCACCGCCGAGGGGTCGAGCGCGTTGTAGTAGCTCAGTTCCTCGTCGGTCAGCGCGCGGTCGCGGCGCGCGGCGCCCTCGGTGTGGTCCGCGTCGGTCACGCTCCCAGCCTTTCCCGTGTTCTCCACGTTGCAGTCCCTTCTGCTCAACCACTCTAGTGTGCCCGCCGGCGCCCCTCCGGCGCCAATGCACCGTGGTTGAGCGTTGATTTCCGACGCCCGCGTCGGCGCGCCGTGGGCGCGCCCGTCACGGCGTGGGGCGCCTGCGCGCCGCCTGGGGCGGCGCGGGCGCCGGCAAGCTCTTTCTAGTTCCCGCGCACCTCGCGCAGGGTCAGCGCGGTGCGCAGGGCGGCGACTGCGGCCTCGGCGCCCTTGTCCTCGACCGCGCCGGGCCCGCCCGAGCGCTCGACGGCCTGCTCGCGGGTCTCGGTGGTCAACACGCCGTTGCCGACGGGGGTCTCCTCGTCCAGGGCGATGCGGGTCAGGCCCGCGGTCACCGAGTCGCAGACGTAGTCGAAGTGCGGGGTGCCGCCGCGGATGACGCAGCCGCAGGCGACGACGGCGTCGAAGTTGCGCGCGGCGGCCTGTACGACGACGGGCAGCTCGAGGGCGCCGACGACGCGGAAACCCTCGACCGTGGCGTCGGCCGCGCGGCCGGCGGCCAGGGCACGCTCGTGCAGGCGGTCGCAGATCTCCTCGTTCCAGGTGGCGGTGACCACCGCGAGGCGCAGTCCGCTCGCGTCGAGCGAGTCGGTGTCGGCGCCGGCGGCGGGCAGTCCTTCCTTGGCCATGGGGTCTCCTACTCTCCTCGGTTCACGGGGTGGGCGGCGTCCCAGTCCGCCACGGCGGGCAGGTCGTGGCCCATGCGGTCGCGCTTGGTACGCAGGTAGCGGACGTTGTCCTCGTTGACCTCGACGGGCAGGCGGGTGCGCCCGGTGATCTCCACGCCGTGGCCGGTCAGGTCGGCGACCTTGGCGGGGTTGTTGCTCATCAGGTTCACCGACTTGATGCCCAGCTCGCGCAGGATCTGCGCGGCGGTGGAGTACTCGCGCGAGTCGGCGGTGTGGCCGAGCTGCAGGTTGGCGTCGACGGTGTCCAGGCCGAAGTCCTGCAGGCGGTAGGCGCGCAGCTTCTCCATCAGGCCGATGCCGCGGCCCTCCTGACCGCGCAGGTAGATCACGATGCCGCGGCCCCGCTCCTGGATCAGGCGCAGCGCGGCGTCGAGCTGCTGGCCGCAGTCGCAGCGCCGCGAGCCGAAGACGTCGCCGGTCAGGCACTCGGAGTGCACGCGCACGGGCACGTCCACGCCGCCGTCTTGGTCAGGCTCGCCGGCGATGAGTGCGACGCTGTCGAAGCCGGTGACGGTGTTGCAGAAGCCGATGGCGCGGAAGTAGCCGTAGTCGGTGGGCAGGCGGGTCTCCACGACGCGCTCGACGAGCACCTCGTGGTGGCGGCGCCACTCGATCAGCTGGGCGATCGAGATCATGTGCAGGCCGTGGGCGTCAGCGAAGCGGCGCAGCTCGGGCCCGCGGGCCATGTCGGTGGGGTCGTCCTCGGAGACGATCTCGCACAGCGCGCCCACCGGGCGCAGGCCGGCGGCCCGTGCCAGGTCGATGGAGGCCTCGGTGTGGCCGTCGCGCTCGAGCACGCCGCCCTCGCGGGCGCGCAGCGGGACGACGTGGCCGGGGCGGGTGAAGTCGCTGACGGTGGACTTCGGGTCGGCCAGGCGGCGCAGGGTCTCGGCGCGCGAGGTGGCGGAGATGCCCGTGCTGCCCGTCGCGGCGTCGACGGTGACGGTGTAGGCGGTGCCGCGGGCGTCCTCGTTGAGTGCGACCATCGGCGGCAGGTGCAGGCGGTCGGCGTCCTCGCGCACGACGGGCGCGCAAATATACCCGGAGGTGTAGCGCACCATGAAGGCGACCAGCTCGGGGGTGGCCTTCTCGGCGGCGAAGATGAGGTCGCCCTCGTTCTCCCGGTCCTCGTTGTCCACCACGACCACGGCCTTACCGGCCGCGATGTCCGCGATGGCGTCTTCCACGCTGTCCAGCCTGACCGTGGTGGTGCGATCCTCGTTGTCAGTCACGCGCTACACCTTAGTCACCCGTCGACCCACCCCATTCCGGTGGGTGCACCCCCGGTGCACCCCGGCTCCGCCCCCGGTTCGGTCACCGCGCGCGGCCGCGGTGCACGCCCACGGCCATGACCTGCGTCACCTGGTTGCGCCCCGCGGGCGGACGCCTGGTTCAGCCGCGGGCGGGGCCGCGGTTCAGCTCCGCGCAGCGGTGAGCTTCTCGACGTACTTGGCCAGCACGTCGACCTCGAGGTTGACCGGGTCGCCGGGCCCCAGCCCGCCGAGGACGGTGTCGCGCAGCGTCGCCGGGATCAGCGAGACCTCGAAGTGGTCCGCCCCGACCGCCGAGACGGTCAGCGAGGTGCCCGAGACCGCGACGGAACCTTTATCCACGACGTAGCGAGCCAGCTCCGCCGGCAGGCGGAAGCGCAGCACGTCCCAGTGCTCGGAGGGGGTGCGCGAGATCAGCTCGGCGACGGCGTCGACGTGGCCCTGGACGATGTGGCCGCCCAGGCGCCCACCGGCGGCCAGCGCGCGCTCGAGGTTAACCGGGTCGCCCTCGGCCAGCGCACCCAGCGCGCTGCGGTCGAGGGTCTCGGCCATGACGTCGGCGGTGAAGGTGCCCTCGCCGAGCTCGGCGACGGTCAAGCACACGCCGTTGACCGAGATGGAGTCGCCCAGGCGGGCGTCGGAGAGCACGGTCTCGGCGGCGACGGTGAGGCGGGCGGCATCGCTCAGCCGCTCGATGCCTGCTACGCGGCCGATCTCCTCGACGATTCCGGTGAACATGGCGGGTCCTTCCTGGTCTGGTGCGGTATCGGGTGCGTTCAGTTGGTAGCGGGGCCTGCCCCGGTCACAAGTCTTCCCCGGTTGCACGGCGCAGCCGTGCAACGCCCTCGACGAACACGTCCGCGCCGAGGCGTCGCACGGCCGTGGTCTCGAACTCGAAGGCGCCGGAGAGAGTGTCCGTCACGGCCCGACCGAGCACCGGGTGGCCGGCGCCGAGCAGCTTCGGGGCGAGGTAGGCCTGGACGAAGTCGACCACACCTGCGGCGACGAAGCCGGCCGCCAGGCCCGCCCCGCCCTCGACGAGCACGTCGCGCGCGCCGCTCTCCCACAGTCCGGTGAGCGCGGTGTCGATGTCGGGGTAGTGCTCGCAGACCCCGGCCAGGTGGTGCCCGGCCGGGACCTCGCGGGTGCCGATGACCACGCGGCGCGGCTGGTGGTCATACTCCGTGCCGTCGTCGCGGCGGGCGGTCAGACGCGGGTTGTCGGCCAGCACGGTGCCGGTACCGACGATGATCGCGTCGCGGTGGGCCCGGTCGGCGTGCACGGCGCGGCGGGCCTCGGGCCCGGTGATCCACTGGCTGGTACCGTCGGCGGCGGCGGTGAAGCCATCGAGGGTCTGGGCGAACTTGAGGGTGACCGCCGGGCGGCCGGCCGCCACGGCGGTGAGCCACGGCTCCAGCGTCGGGGCGGGCAGCTCATCGCCCTCCGGGTGGACGACCTCCACGCCGTTGTCGCGCAGCCACTCCGCCCCGCCCCCGGCGACAGGGTCGGGGTCGCGGCGGGCGAAGACGACACGCCTGATCCCGGCCGCCACCAGGGCGTGGGTGCACGGGCCGGTGCGCCCGGTGTGGTTGCACGGCTCGAGGGTGACCACGGCGGTGCCGCCGCGGGCGCGCTCGCCGGCTGCGGCAAGTGCCATCACCTCGGCGTGGGAGCCACCCGCCGGGCGGGTGGCTCCCACGCCCACGGTGTCACCCGCGACGTCGACAATCGCCGCGCCCACGGGCGGGTTGGGGCTGGTGGTGCCGCGCACGGCGGCCGAGGCGGCCTCGGCGGCGGCGAGCGCCTCAAGCTCGCCGGGGCGCAGGTGCGGGAAGCGGGACTGGCCCGCCCCGGCCGGTGCGTCCGTCAGGGTCACCGCTGCACGGCCTCGGCGGCCTCCGCGGCGGCGGCGCGCAGCTCCTCGACGGCGGCGGCCGGGTCATCGGACTTGTAGACGGCGGAGCCGGCGACAAAGACGTCCACGCCCGCGGCGGCGGCTTCGCGGATGGTCTCGGCGTTGATGCCGCCGTCGATCTCGACGGTCAACTCCAGGCCGCGCTCGGCGATCTCGCGGCGCAGGGTGCGCACCTTGTCCAGCTGATCGGGCATGAAGGACTGGCCGCCGAAGCCGGGCTCGACGCTCATGACGAGCACCTGGTCGAACTCGTCGAGGACGTCCAGGTAGTCCTCCAGCGGGGTGCCCGGGCGCAGGGAGAACGCGGCGCGCACGCCCTTCTCCCGCAGGTGGCGGGCGAGTGCCACGGGGTCCTCGGTGGCCTCGACGTGGAAGATGACGGTGTCGGCGCCGGCGTCGATGTAGCGGTCGACCCACGTCTCCGGCTCCTCGATCATCAGGTGCACGTCGAGCGGCTGGTCGGTCAGCTTGTCGACGGTCGCCGTGATGTCGGGGCCGAAGGAGAGGTTGGGCACGAAGTGGCCGTCCATGATGTCCACGTGGACCCAGTCGGCGGTCTTGATGCGGCCGATCTCCTCGCCGAGGCGCGAGAAGTCGGAGTTCAGGATCGAGGGCGCGATGATCGGTTGCGGCATGCCCCCGAGTCTAGCGACGCCGAAGGACCGCGAAGAACATGGCGTCGGTGCCGTGGCGGTGCGGCCACATCTGCACCGAGGGCGCCTCGCCGACGTCCGTCATCCCGCCGACCAGCCCGTGGGCGTCGAGCTCGACGGCGCCGAGCTCGTGGACGGCGCGCTCGACGACCTGGCGGGTCTCGCGCACGTCCGGCGAGCAGGTCGAGTAGACCACCGCGCCGCCGGGGCGCACGAGGCTCAGCGCGGAGCTCAGCAGCTCGAACTGCAGCACCGACAGGCCCGGGATGTCCGCCTCGGACTTGCGCCAGCGCGCCTCGGGCCGCCGCCGCAGCGCGCCGAGCCCGGAGCACGGCGCGTCGACGAGCACGCGGTCGAAGCCCGGCTCGAGGCCCGGGTCGCGGCCGTCGGCGACGTGCACGGTCACCGGCAGGTCGCCGCAGGCCTTCTCCACCAGCTTCGCGCGGTGGGCGGCGGTCTCGACGGCGTCGACGTGCGCGCCCTCGATGCGCGCGATCGCGCCGGCGAGCGCGGCCTTGCCGCCGGGGCCGGCGCACAGGTCGAGCCAGCGGCCGGTGTCCTCGCCCTCGAGCTCGACCTCGGTCAGCGCGCGGGCGATGAGCTGGGAGCCCTCGTCCTGCACGCCGGCCAGACCCTGGCGCACCGGCTCGAGCGTGCCGGGGTCGCCGCCGGGCAGGTAGACCGCGTACGGCGAGTATTTGCCCTGCTCGCCGCCGGTGATCAGCGCCAGCTCCTCGGCGGAGATCTCGCCGGGGCGGGCGACCAGGTGCACGTGCGGGCGCTCGGAGTCGGCCTCGAGGGCGGCCTCCAGCTCGCCCTCAGGCAGCACCTTGGAAAACGACCTCGCGATCCAGGCCGGGTGCGCGGTGCGGAAGGCCAGCGCCTCCAGCGGGTCGGCCGGGGTGAGCTGCTCCAGCCACTCCTCGACCGGGGTGCGCGTGACGGTGCGCAGCACGCCGTTGGCGAAGCCCTTGGCCTTGAACCGTCCGGTGGCGCCGACCAGGCGCACGGAGGTGTCCACGGCCGCGTGCTCCTCGACGCGGGTGTAGAGCAGCTGATAGACGCCGAGGCGCAGCGCGTCGAGGACCTGCGGGTTGATCGACTCGATGCCCTGGGCGGCGCACTTGTCGATCACCGCGTCGACCACCCCGAGGGTGCGCAGGGTGCCGTAGGTGATCTCGGTGGCGAAGGCGGCGTCGCGGCCCTTGAGCCCCAGCGCGCGCAGCTCGCCGGGCAGAGTCAGGTTGCCGAAGGCGTCGTCCTCGGTGACCTTCAGCAGCGTCTCGAAGGCCGCCTGGCGCGCCTTGTCGATGCCGCGGTAGTCGCGCCGGGCCTGCCCCTCGTCCGATTGACGACGCCCGCGGTGGTCGCCGTTGCCGCCGCGCGCACCGTCGCGCCCGCGCGCACCGCGGGCGTCGGAGATCTTGCGTCCGTCGCGGCGGCTGCGCCCGTGGCCGTCGGTGCCGTGGTTGCCGCGGCCGGCGCCGGCGGCGCCGGACCGGGCGCGGCCCTTCCTGCTGCGGGAGCGGAAGCCCCCGCCCTGTGCGTTCTGGTTCACTGGAACGTGACTCCTTGCTCCTCGTCGGTGGTGCCGGACAGTGCCCCGCGGGCCCAGTCCTCGGCGGCCATGGCCTTCTTGCCCGGCGGCTGGATGCGGGTGAGCTCCACGGCGGCGTCGGCGGTGCCGACGACCACGCTGTGGCGGCCCGCGTGCACCGCACCCGGGCGGCCGGCGACCGGGGCGGCCGCCTCGGAGTCGGCGGCCAGCGGGACGACGCGCCCGAGCTTCATGCGCCGCTCGCCCCACATGGTCCAGGCGCCCGGCGCCGGGGTGTGGGCGCGGATGATCCGGTCGGTCTCGGCGGTGGGCCGGGTCCAGTCGATGCGGGCGTCGGCGCTGGTGATCTTCGCGGCGTGGGTGGGCTCGCCGCCGAGCTCGGCCTGCGAGCGGACGGTGAGCGTCCCGGCGGCCAGCCCGTCCATGGTCTCGGCGAGCAGGTCCGCGCCCGAGTAGGCCAGGCAGGTCAAGAGGTCGTCGGCGGTGTCCTCGGGCCCGATCGGCTCGTGGATCTGGGCGAGCACGTCGCCGGTGTCCAGGCCGGCGGCGATGCGGAAGGTGCTCGCCCCGGTCTCGGCGTCGCCGGCGGCGATCGCGGCCTGCACCGGGGCCGCGCCGCGCCAGCGCGGCAGCAGGGAGAAGTGCAGGTTGACCCAGCCGTGCTCGGCGACGTCGAGCAGGTCCGGGGTGATCAGGTTGCCGTAGGCGACCACCGGCAGCGCGTCGGGGGCGAGCTCGGCCAGGCGGGCGCGCAGGGCGTCGCCGTCCTCGGTGCCGGGCTTGAGGGTGGCGGGCTTGAGGACCTCGATTCCGCGCTCGGCGGCGCGGGCGGCCACGGGGCTGGGGTGCAGCGTGCGGCCCCGGCCGCGGCGGGCGTCGGGGCGGGTGATCACGGCGAGGACCTCGTGGTCGGAGTCGAGGAGCCGGTCGAGGGCGACGACGGCGGGTTCCGGGGTGCCGGCGAAGACGAGTCTCAGGTGAGTCATGTGCGCTTCCCGCGCGCTCCTTTCGGTGCAGGTTCCGGCGCCGCTTCCGGCGCGTTCAGGGGGTCCATTGTAGCGCCGGGGCGCGACCCGGCCGCGCACGCCGGGTGGGCGGCGGGGCGGCGGGGCACGCACGCGGCGTCGGCACGCGACTGTGGCCCCGCCCACAGAAAACCCGGCCAAACCGCTGCGGGCGCGGTCGCCCCGGTGTCAGGATGGGTGCACTTGCATCCGCGAAAGTTTTTCTCCCCGGCGCAGGCGACGGCGGGACCGACGCGGAGCCCGGCGAAGACCGCGAAGACAAGGAGGCCTGAAGTGACCGCTCCCCCGCCCGAGGTCCGCGAAGCCGTGGCCGGCAGGCCCGCGCCCTTCAGCGTGCTGGACCTGGACGCCGCGCTGGCCAACGCCCGCGACATGGCACGGCGCGCCCGCGGCACCCCGATCCGCCTGGCCACCAAGTCGCTGCGCATCCGGGAGCTGATCTCGCGGGTGCTCGAGGTGCCCGGCTTCTCGGGGCTGCTCTCCTACCACCTCGGCGAGGCGCTGTGGCTGGTCGACGAGGGCGTCTGCGACGACATCCTGGTCGCCTACCCGTGCGCGGACCCGGACCTGCTGGCCGCCTGGGCCGGTGAACCCGCCTACCGCCGGGCCGTGACGGTCATGGTCGACTGCCCCGGCCACCTGCGCCTGATCGAACAGGCCGCCGAGGCCGTCGGGCTGGAGACGTGCCACCCCGACCCGGACTGGAGCGAGCCGGACACCGACGCCGCCGAGCTGCGGGTGTGCCTGGACGTCGACGCCTCCTACGTCATCGGCCCGGTGCACATCGGGGCGCGACGCTCCCCGGTGCACTCCCCGGCCGAGGCCGAGGCGATGGCCTCGGAAATCTGCTCGCGGCCCGGCATGCGCCTGGTCGGCCTGATGGCCTACGAGGGCCAGATCGCCGGGACCACCGACACCTCCCCGGCGATCGCCGCGATGAAGCGCCTCTCGGTCGACGAGCTGGCCGGGCGGCGGGCGAAGGTCGTCGCCGCCGTGGCCGAGCGGCTGGCCGTCGACGGCCTCGAGCTCGAGTTCGTCAACGGCGGCGGCACCGGCTCGATCGAGACCACCCGGGCCGAGGAGGCCGTCACCGAGATCGGCGCCGGCTCCGGGGTCCTCGGACCGGGCCTCTTCGACCACTACAAGACCTTCACGCCCCACCCGGCCGAGTGGTTCGTGGTGCCGGTGGTGCGCCACCCGGCCCGCGGCTTCGTCACCGTCGCCGGCGGCGGGCGGGTGGCCTCCGGGGCGCCGGGCGACGACCGCCTGCCCGTCGTGGACTACCCCGAGGGGCTGCGCACCATCGCCCTCGAGGGCGCCGGCGAGGTGCAGACCCCGCTGCGCGGGACGGGTGCGGACCGGCTGCGCCTGGGCGACCACGTCTGGATGCGCCACGCCAAGGCCGGAGAACAGGCCGAGTGGACCGACTCGGTGCTCGTCGTCTCCGACGGGCTGACCGTGGCCGAATGGCCGACCTACCGCGGAGAGAAGAGGAGCTTCGTATGACCACCCCGACCCGAACCACCCGCCGCGGCGCCCGCGCGGGCGCCACCTGGCGCAACTGGTCCGGCGCGCAGGCCGCCCGGCCCGGCGAGGTCGCCCGCCCGGCCACCGAGGCCGAGGTCGTCGAGACCGTCACCCGCGCCGCCGAGGCCGGCCTGCACGTCAAGACCGTCGGCGCCGGGCACTCCTTCTCCGGGGTGGCCGTCACCGACGGGGTGCTCATCAGCCTCGACGAGCTGTCCGGCGTGGTCAACGTCGACCGCGAGGCCATGGAGGTCACCTTCCTGGCCGGCACCCGGCTTCGCGACGTGCCGCGCCTGCTGCGCCCGCACGGACTGGCACTTGCCAACCAGGGCGACGTCGACCCGCAGTCGCTGGCCGGCGCCATCGCGACCTCCACCCACGGCACCGGCCTCGGCTTCACCGGCCTGGCCGGCATGGTGCGCCGCCAGCGCATCGTCACCGCCGAAGGCACCGTCCACGACGTCGGCCCCGGCGACGAGCTCTTCGAGCTGGGCCGCGTGCACCTCGGCGCCCTCGGCATGGTCACCCGGGTCACCGTCGCGGTGGTCGAGACCTTCGTGCTGGCCGCCGTCGAGCGCGCCGAGCCGGTCGCCGCGCTGCGCGACGACTTCGCCCAGGCCGCCGCCTCGGCCGACCACGTCGAGTACTACTGGTTCCCCGGCACCGACGTCGCCCACGTCAAGCGCAACACCCGGCACACCCTCGCCGAGCGCGACCGGGTCGCCGCCCCGATCCCGCGCTGGCGCGCCGTGTTCGAGGACGAGCTGGCCAACAACGTCGCCTACCGCGCCATGTGCGCGCTCGGGCATTTCGCGCCGGCGGTAACGCCGACGCTCAACCGGCTCTCGGCGCGCTTCCTCGCCCAGCGCGAGTACTCGGACCTGGCCCACGACGTCTTCGTCTCCGCGCGCCGGGTGCGCTTCAACGAGATGGAGTATGCGGTGCCCCTTACCGACGCCGCCGAGGTCCTCCGCGAGGTCCACCGCCGCCTGGACTCCCGCGACGTGCAGGTCACCTTCCCCATCGAGGTGCGCGCCACCGGCGCCGACGAGGTGCCGCTGTCGACCGGCTACGGCCGGCAGTCCTGCTACATCGCGGTGCACCGCTACCACCGCGACGACCACGAGGAGCTCTTCGAGCTCATCGAGCCGGTTCTGGTGGCCGCCGGCGGGCGCCCCCACTGGGGCAAGCTGCACACCCTCGACCACGACGGCCTGGCCGCGGTGCACCCGCACCTGGACGCCGTCGGCGAACTGCGCGCCCGCGTCGATCCTGAGGGCATGTTCCGCAACCCGATGATCGACCGCGTCTTCGGCCTGGATTGACGACGTCCCGCGGGGCACCCACCCCGGGCGCCCTCACGGTTGGTGCGGGGCCACCCCAGCCCTGTGACGAGGCGTCGCCGCGCCCCAGTGACGGAGCGAAGCTCCGTCACCCGACGGAGACGGGGTCGACCTGGATGCGCAGCGGCAGGTCGTCGCGCCGTGCCACCCGGGCCACGGCGGCAGCCTTGAGCGCGCGGCCCAGCTCGCCGGCCGGGCCGAGGGGCACGCGCACGAGCACGCGCTGCGGCGGGCCGAAGCGCTCCTCGTCGTACTCGCCGGGCAGGCTCACCCCGGCCGGCAGATCGACGGGGCCGAGCACCTCGGCGCCGGCGGGCAGCTCCGTCTCCTCGATCAGGGCGTCGACGGCCGCGGCCGCTCCGTCCACGGCGGCCAGGTGCACCGCCGGCGGCAGGCGCACCTCACCGCGCTGGTCGAGCTCGGCGCGCGCGGCGGCCGGCATGTCCCAGCGGATCAGGTGCTGGACCACCGGCAGCGCCGAGTCGGCGACGACGATGACGCGCCCGCCCTCGCGCGCCGGGCGCACCCTGGTCGCCACCGCCGTCCAGGCGGCGAGTGTGCGCTCGGTGGCGCGCAGATCCTGGCGTCCCAGCAGCGCCCAGGTGTCCAGCAGCAACGCCGCGCCGTAGGCGCCGCCGCCGGCTACCTCGGGTTCCGCACCCGGGGTGGCGACCACCAACGCCGGGGCGTCGTCAATCTCCTCGATGACCCGGTTGCCGCCGGAGACGATCACGCGCGTGCCGGGGAAGGCACGGCCGAGCTCCTCGGCGGTGCGCTGGTTGCCCAGCACCACGGCACGCAACCTGGGCGAGCCGCACTCCTGGCAGCGGAAGCGCGGCTCGAGGCGCCCGCACCAGCGGCACTGCGGCACGGCCGCGCGCTGCCCGTCGGTGGCCTCGGGCACACCGAGCGGGCCGTTGCAGGCTCGGCAGCGGGCCGGGGTGTGGCAGTTGCCGCAGGCCAGGGTGGGCACGTAGCCGCGCCGCGGGGTCTGGACGAGCACGGGGCGCCCGGCCGCGACCCCCTCGCGCAGGGCGGCGAAGGCGACCGAGGGGATGCGCGCCTGGCGGGCGCGGGGGTCGCGGGCGAGGGCGGCCTCGGAGTCGGCGGTGGCCTGCACGCGCGGGGCGCGGGCGCGCAGGGCCTCGCGCGGGGCGACCAGGCCGTGGGCCCAGCCGGAGCGCACGAGCAGCTCGGCCTCGGCGGTGCGGGTGTGCCCGGCGACGATCAGCGAGCACTTCTCCAACGCCGAGCGGGTCGTGAGCACCTCGCGGGCGTGTGGATAGGGCGCGCGCGGCTCGACGAGGTTGTCGTCGCCGTCGAAGAGGCAGACCGCCAGGCGCAGGTTCTGCACCGGCGCGAACGCGGCCGAGCGGGTGCCGATGACCAGGCGGGCCTGCCCGTGCAGCACCGACAGGTAGCGCCGGTAGCGCGCCTGCGGGCCGAGTGCCGCGCCGAGCACAGTGACCTGGCGGGCGGAGACGAGGGTGCGGCAGGCGGCCTCGAGCTTGTCGACGTCGCGTTGGTCCGGCGCCACGATCAGCGCGCCGCCGCCGTCGGAGACGACGGCCACCGCGAGGGCCGCCAGCGCGGCGGCCCAGTCCTCCCCCGGCGCGATCTGCAAGGCGGCCCGCGCGGTGCGGCCCTCGATAACGGCGTCGACGAAGGACTCGCCGTGGGTGTAGCCGGACCAGGCGGACAGATCCGCCTCGGCCGGCTCGCCGAGCTCCTCCCAGGGAGTGTCGGTGTCGGCCTCCTCGGCCTTGGCGTGGCGCGGGGGCACGGCGGCGCGGATGAGGTCGGAACGGGTGCCGGCGTAGCGGTCAGCCAGCTTGTCGATGAGCGTGGCCAGGCGTTTCGGGTAGACGATCTCCGGGGAGATGACCCGCTCCAGGTAGCGCAGGCGGCCGCCGTGCTCGCTGTCGGAGACGCGCTCGAGGAGCAGGGCGTCGACGAGGCGCCCGGAGAAGCGGATGCGCACGCGCACGCCGGGGCGTGCCTCGGCGTCCTGGTCGGCGGCGACGAGGTAGTCGAAGGGCCGGTCCAGGTGCGGCAGGCCCAGCAACGGCAGGACCCGCGCCACGGGCCGGGTCTCGGCGGGGGCGCGGGTCGGTGACATACCGCGGGATTCTACCCGCGGGCGCCTGCCCGGGTCACGGCTCAGCCGAGGCCGACGGCGCGGCGCAGCTCCTCGGCGCGGTCGACGCGCTCCCAGGGCAGGTCGACGTCGGTGCGGCCGAAGTGGCCGTAGGCGGCGGTCTGGCGGTAGATCGGGCGCTGCAGGTCGAGCTCGCGGATCACGGCCGTGGGGCGCAGGTCGAAGACCTTCTGCACGGCGTCCTGGATCGCGGCGTCGTCGAGCCCCTCGGCGGCGGTGCCGAAGGTCTCCACGTACAGGCCCACCGGGGCGGCGCGCCCGATGGCGTAGGCGACCTGGACCTCGGCCTTGTGCGCCAGCCCGCCGGCGACGATGTTCTTGGCCACCCAGCGCATGGCGTAGGCCGCCGAGCGGTCGACCTTGCTCGGGTCCTTGCCGGAGAAGGCGCCGCCGCCGTGGCGGGCCATGCCGCCGTAGGTGTCGACGATGATCTTGCGGCCGGTCAGCCCCGCGTCGCCCATCGGGCCGCCGAGGATGAAAGAGCCGGAGGGGTTGACCAGGAGGGTGAGCTCGTCGGTGCGGTAGCGCTCGAGGTCGGCCTGGGCCAGGACGTGGTCGAGGACGTGCTCGCGCAGGCGCGGCTCCAGCCAGGCGGAGTCGACCTCGGGGTCGTGCTGGGTGGAGATGACCACGGTGTCCAGGTGGGTCGGGTTGCCCTCGGCGTCGTAGGCGAAGGTGACCTGGGTCTTGCCGTCCGGGCGCAGGTGGTCGACGATGCCCTCCTTGCGCACCTCGGTCAGGCGGCGCGCCAGGCGGTGGGCGGTGGCGATCGGCAGCGGCATGTACTCCGGCGTCTCGTCGGTGGCGTAGCCGAACATCAGGCCCTGGTCGCCGGCGCCGCCCTGGTCGTCGGCCTCGTGGCCGTTGCCGGAGCGGACCTCGTGGGAGGTGTCCACACCCGAGCCGATCTCCGCGGACTGCTCGCCGATGGCGATGTTGACCGCGCAGGTGCGGCCGTCGAAGCCGACCTCGGAGGAGGTGAAGCCGATGTCGAGGAGCGTCTTGCGCACCAGCAGCGGGATCTCGACGTAGGCGCTCGTGCGCACCTCACCGACGACGTGGACCTGCCCGGTGGTCACCAGGGTCTCGACGGCGACGTGCGCGGTCGGGTCCTCGGCCAGGATGGCGTCCAGGATCGCGTCGGAGATCGCGTCGCAGATCTTGTCCGGGTGCCCCTCGGTCACGGACTCGCTGGTGAACAGTCGCACCGTGCTCGCTGTCTCTGCCACTTGATCGCTTCCTTTGCTCTCGCTTCGACCTGTTGCGCCGCGGCGGGGCGTTGCGGCCTGCGTCTGCGCAGGTGCCGGGCCGCGGCCCGGCCCGCCACGGCGCGGGGCGCCGGCGTGGCGGGTCGGATTCCCGGACCACATTAGACCAAGCGGTCTAATCCTGCAATGCCGAGCTGTCCGCGTGTCGGATGCGCACGACCTCCGCGAGGATCTCCGCGGCGATCTCCTGCTTGCTGCCGCGGGGCACCTCGCGCACCTCGACGTCGGCCGGTGCGGCCGCGCCCTCGGGGGCGGTGAGCAGCCAGCCGGCGTTGTCCGGGGTGCCGAAGGCCCTGCCGCCGCCGACCTCGTTGCACAGGATGACGTCGCAGCCCTTCTTGAGCAGCTTGCGGCGGCCGTACTCGAGGGCGTCCGCGTCGGCGTCGCCGGTCTCGGCGGCGAAGCCGACGATGACGGTGTCCGCGTCCAGGACGCCGCTCTCCCGGGCCTCGACGACGCCGCGCAGGATGTCCGGGTTCTCGGTCATCTGGAGGGTCTCCAGGCCGGCCTCGGCCTCGGAGCCCTTCTTCATCTTCGCCCCGGCCACGTTGGCCGGGCGGAAGTCGGAGACGGCGGCGGCCATGATCACCACGTCGGCGTCGGCGGCGCGCTCGTCGACGGCGGCCTTGAGCTCGGCGGTCGACTCGATGCGGGTGACCGTGGTGTTGGCGGGTGTCGGCAGCGCGTCGGTGGCCCCCGCGACGAGCTCGACGTGGGCGCCGAGCTGACCGGCGAGCTCGGCGAGGGCGAAGCCCTGGCGGCCCGAGGAGCGGTTGCCCAGGTAACGCACGGGGTCGAGGGCCTCGCGGGTGCCGCCGGCGGAGATGACCACGGTGGTTCCCTCCAGCGGGCGCGAAAGCCCGCCGCGGGCGGCGGCGGTGCGGGCCAGCTCGACGATCTGGGCGGGCTCGAGCAGGCGGCCTGGCCCGGAGTCGGGCCCGGTCAGCCGGCCGCTGGCGGGGTCGAGCACCGTGATGCCGCGGCGGCGCAGCGTGGCGACGTTGTCGCGGGTGGCGGCGTTGAGCCACATCTCGGTGTGCATCGCCGGGGCGACGACGACGGGACAGGTGGCCACCAGCACGCTGGCGGTCAGCAGGTCGTCGGCACGCCCGGCGGCCAGGCGTGCGATGAGGTCGGCGGTGGCCGGGGCGATGACCACGAGGTCGGACTCCTGGCCGACGCGCACGTGGCGGACCTCGTCGACGCCGGTGAAGACGTCGGTGGCCACGGGGTTGCCCGAGAGGGCCTCGAAGGTCGCCGCGCCGATGAACCTCAGGGCGTTGGGGGTGGGCACGACGGTGACGTCGGCGCCGTGCTCGGAGAACTCGCGCACCAGGTGGCAGGCCTTGTAGGCGGCGATGCCGCCGGCCACGCCGAGAAGCACGCGCGGGGCGCGGGCGGGCGCCTCTCCCCCGGTCTCGCGCGGCGCCTCGTCGTGCGCGCGCTGCGCGTGGCGGTGGT
Organism: Corynebacterium sp. MSK006; assembly: GCF_030232385.1. Classification (NCBI taxonomy): domain Bacteria; kingdom Bacillati; phylum Actinomycetota; class Actinomycetes; order Mycobacteriales; family Corynebacteriaceae; genus Corynebacterium; species Corynebacterium sp. MSK006. The sequence continues at coordinate 14,532 of NZ_JASPJZ010000017.1, read as the reverse complement.
CGGTGTGCGGGTCGGTCACGGGTGCCACTCCCCTGGGCTCGTCGGTGCGGATGGTCCGGCGCTTCCGCGGATGCGTCCGCGCTCATCCGCCGAACATACCCCGCCCATGCACGCCTGCGCCCACGCCCACGCACGCCGACGCCCCCGTGCCCCACCGCACAAACGGTGGGCGCACGGGGGCGTCGGAAAGCAGACGTCGGGGTGGGGTCACCCCGAGGGGCCTAGCGGCCCTCCTCGTACTCGAGAAGGCCCGCGTCGATCTCGCGCAGCGCGATCGACAGCGGCTTCTCGCCCGGCTCCGGGGTGACCAGCGGCCCGATGTACTCGAAGACCTCGTTGTCGGCCTGCTGGTAGTGCGCGTTGATCTGGCGCGCCCGCTTGGCCGCGAAGATCGCCAGAGCGTACTTCGAGGAGACCTTCTCGAGCAGACGGTCGATCGGCGGGTCGGTGATGCCGACCGGCGGATCGAAGACCGGCTGGTTTTCTTCCGTCTCGTTAGTCACGTTAGTCACTCACACCTGTGTTTCTTCGGTTGCGTTGAATGCGGCCGCGGCGGACCGGACGGGCACACACGTCCGGTC
>NZ_JASPJZ010000017.1:0-13941 GCF_030232385.1 Corynebacterium sp. MSK006 | reverse complement strand
CGCGGCTCCGCTCAGCAGGTCACTGCCGCGGAGCCTGATCCTCTCCACGCAGGATAGCACTGATCTCCGCGAAAGCCCGCTCCACGTCGTCGTTGACCACGACGCGGTCGAACTCGTCGCGCGCGGCCAGCTCGGTGCGCGCGGTCTCGAGGCGGCGGGCGACGACGTCCTCCGGCTCGGTACCGCGGCCGGTCAGCCGCTTGACGAGCTCGTCCCAGCTCGGCGGGGCCAGGAACACCGTGACCGCCTCCGGCATCAGGGACTTGATGCTGCGCGCGCCGGCCAGGTCGACCTCGACCAGGACCGGACGGCCCTGCGCCAGGGACTCGCGCACCGGCGACGCGGGGGTGCCGGAACGCTGCAGGCCGCCGTGGATCTCGGCCCACTCCAGCATCTCGCCGGAGTCGATGTGTCCCTGGAAGTCCTCCGGGGTGACGAAGAAGTAGTCCTCGCCGTCGACCTCGCCCGGACGCGGTGCGCGGGTGGTCATCGAGACGCTGAAGTACAGGTCCGCGATGCGCTCCCGCAGGAGGTGGACCAGCGTGGACTTGCCCACGGCCGAGGGGCCGGCCAGCACGACGAGCCGGCCGCCGGTTTCACCTGTCATGATCTACTCGGCGAAGCCGAAGCGCTCGAGCAGCGCACGACGCTGACGCTCACCCAGGCCGCGCAGACGGCGGGTCGGGGCGATCTCGAGCTCCTCCATGATCTCCTTGGCCTTGACCTTGCCGACCTTCGGCAGAGCCTCGAGCAGGGCGGAGACCTTCGTCTTGCCGACGATCTCGTCGTCCTGGGCCTGGTCCAGGACCTCCTTGAGCGTGATGTCGCCGCGCTTGAGCTTCTCCTTGAGCTCGGCACGGGCCTTGCGGGCCTCAGCGGCCTTGGCGAGAGCCGCCTTACGCTGCTCGTCGGTCAACTTCGGAAGGGCCACGGGGTTCCTCCAGTTTCATAGTCGGATGGTTATGCGGCGTTCCGGATCTCTCCGTCACAACCGTCTTACACCGGCACCTCCGCGGGGAGGCTCAGGCCTTCCCGCGCCGCGGAATTGCACCGCTATGGTCCGATGACGTGCGGTAAGTCTAGCACCGACTGTCTCGGTGTCGATCTTGACCGGCCGTTCGCGTCGCTCCCGGCCGATGGACGTCGCGACCGGTGCTCTCGCACCGGCCGCGGCGGGCGGTACCCAAAAGTACCAGGTGGGTCGCGCTACGTGTCCAGCGACGCGGGGGAAAACTCCGCGACGGCCGCGCGCAGCGCCTCCACCGAGGGGCCCGCGGACAGGATCGCCCGCGAGACGTTCGGCCAGGCGCGCGACGCCGCGACACCGGCGACGCGCTCGGCGGCGGCGATGCTCGCGCCCTGCGCGCCCACACCGGGCAGCAGCACCGGGCCGCTGAATCCGGCCAGGTCAGGACCCTCGGCGAGCGTGGCGCCGACCACGACGCCGCAGGTGGCGCCGGGGTGCTCGGCGGCCAGCCTCTCGGTGGCGTTGACTACACGCTGGGCCAGGGTCAGCCCGTCCTGGTCGACGGTGCGCTGCACCTCGGCGGCCTCCGGGTTGGAGGTCGCCGCGAGGATGAACACACCGGCGTGGTGCTCGGCGGCGGCCTCGGCGGCCGGCGCCAGGGAGCCCACACCCAGGTACGGCGAGACGGTCACGGCGTCGACACGCAGGGCCGAGCCCTCACCGAGCCACGCGTCGGCGTAACCGGCCATCGTCGAGCCGATGTCGCCGCGCTTGGCGTCGGCCAGGGTGAGCGTGCCGGCCTCGCGGAAGCCCGCCAGGGTCTCCTCGAGGACGCGCAGGCCCGCCGAGCCGTGGCGCTCGTAGAACGCCACCTGGGGCTTGACCAGGCCGACGCGGCCCGCGAAGGCCTCCACGCAGCGCGCGGAGAACGCGGCCAGACCGTCGACGTCGTCGTCGAGGCCCCAGTCGTGCAGCAGGCGCGCGTGCGGGTCCACGCCCACGCACAGCCGCCCGAAGCGCTCCCCCGCCGCGGCCAGGCGCGCGCCGAAGGTGGCGTGCGTACCTGCGGCCGGGGCGGCCGGAGAGGTCCCGGAATCGACGGTCACAGCTTCTCACCGCCCTCGGCGACGAACTTCGCCACCGGGGTGTGCTCGAGCTGCTGCAGCGGGCGCACGGTCAGCCCGCCGGCGCGCAGGGCTTCGATGCCCTGCACGGCCGCGACGGTGCCCTGCACCGTGGTCACCAGCGGCACGCCGGAGTGCACGGCCGCGGCGCGGATGTCGTAGCCGTCGTGGCGCGCGCCGGCGGAGCCGGCCGGGGTGTTGAGGATCAGGTCCACCTCGCCGTCGATGATGCGGTCGACGATGGAGCGGCCCTCGGCGCCCTCGCGCACCTCGGAGGCCTTGAGCACGGTCTCGCAGTCCACGCCGTTGCGGCGCAGCATCTGCGCGGTGCCGTGCGTGGCCATGATGGTGAAGTCCAGGCCGGCCAGGCGCTGGATCGGGAGGATCAGGGTCCGCTTGTCCTGGTTGGCCACGGAGACGAACACCGTGCCCTCCACGGGCAGCTCGCCGAAGGCGGCGTCCTCGGCCTTGGCGTAGGCGGTTCCGAAGTCGCCGGCCAGGCCCATGACCTCACCGGTGGACTTCATCTCCGGGCTGAGTAGGGTGTCCAGCATCTCGCCCTCGGGGGTGCGGAAGCGGTTGAACGGCAGGACCGCCTCCTTGACCGCGATCGGGGCGGCCAGCGGCAGCGAGCCACCGTCGTAGGACTCCGGGATCATGCCCTCGCCGCGCAGGTCGGCCAGGGTCGCGCCCATCATGATGCGGGCGGCGGCCTTGGCCAGGTGCACGCCGGTGGCCTTCGAGACGAAGGGCACCGTGCGCGAGGCGCGCGGGTTGGCCTCGATGACGTAGAGGGTGTTGTCCTTGAGCGCGAACTGGACGTTCATCAGGCCCTTGACGCCGATGCCGTGGGCCAGCGCGGCCGTCGAGCGGCGCACGTTGTCGATGTCCTGCGGTCCCAGGGTCATCGGCGGCAGCGCACAGGCCGAGTCGCCGGAGTGGATGCCGGCCTCCTCGATGTGCTCCATGACGCCGGCCAGGTAGACCTCCTCGCCGTCGCACAGGGCGTCGACGTCAATCTCGATGGCGTTGTCCAGGAAGCGGTCGACGAGCACCGGGTGGTCCGAGCTGAGCTCGGTGGCGCGCTCGATGTAGCCCTCGAGGCTCTGCTCGTCGTAGACGATCTCCATGCCGCGCCCGCCCAGCACGTAGCTGGGGCGCACGAGCACCGGGTAGCCGATGCCGGCGGCGACGTCGCGGGCCTCCTCGAAGGTGGTCGCGGTGCCGTACTCCGGGGCCGGCAGCTGTGCCTCGGCGAGCACGCGGCCGAACTCGCCGCGGTCCTCGGCGTTGTTGATCGACTCCGGGGTGGTGCCCACCACGGGCAGGCCCTCGGCCTTGAGCGCCTCGGCGAGGCCCAGCGGGGTCTGCCCGCCGAGCTGGACGATCACGCCGGCGACGGTGCCGGAGGCGGCCTCGGCGTGGTAGACCTCGAGGACGTCCTCGAGGGTCAGCGGCTCGAAGTAGAGGCGGTCGGCGGTGTCGTAGTCGGTGGAGACGGTCTCCGGGTTGCAGTTGACCATCACCGTCTCGTAGCCGACGCGGGAGAGCTCGAGGGCGGCGTGGACGCAGGAGTAGTCGAACTCGATGCCCTGGCCGATGCGGTTCGGGCCCGAGCCGAGGATGATGACCTTCTTCTTCTCGGTCTGCGGGCGGACCTCGCTCTCGGCCTCGGGGTCGAGCTCGTAGGCCGAGTAGTGGTACGGGGTGCGCGCCTCGAACTCGGCGGCGCAGGTGTCCACGGTCTTGTAGACCGGGCGGATGCCCAGCGAGTGGCGCAGGCGGCGCACTCCGGTCTCGCCGGCGAACTCCGGGCGCAGCGCGGCGATCTGGGCGTCGGACAGGCCGAAGACCTTCGCGCGGCGCAGCAGGACGGAGTCGAGCACCGGCGCCTCGAGGACCTCGGTGCGGAAGGCGACGAGCTGCTCGAGCTCGGCGAGGAACCAGGGGTCGATGCCGCTGGCCTCGTGGACCTCGGCGACGCTCGCACCCAGGCGCAGGGCCAGCTCGGCGTCGTACATGCGGCCCTCGGTGGGACGCTTGAGGTCCTCGAGCACGGCCTTGACGTCGTGGGCGCGCTCGCCGGCGAAGGACTCGTCGGGGGCGGTCCAGAAGCCGGCCGGCTTCTGCTCGAGCGAGCGCATGACCTTGTTCAGGCCGCTGATGTAGTTGCGGCCGATGCCCATGGCCTCGCCGACGGACTTCATCGTGGTCGTCAGGGTGTCGTCGGCGCCGGGGAACTTCGCGAAGGCGAAGCGCGGGGCCTTGACGATGACGTAGTCCAGGGTCGGCTCGAAGGCCGCCGGGGTAACGCCGGTGATGTCGTTGGTGATCTCGTCGAGGGTGTAGCCGATGGCCAGCTTCGCGGCGATCTTGGCGATCGGGAAGCCGGTGGCCTTCGACGCCAGCGCCGAGGAGCGCGACACACGCGGGTTCATCTCGATGGTGATCAGGCGGCCGTCCTCGGGGTTGAGGGCGAACTGGATGTTGCAGCCGCCGGTGTCCACGCCGACGGCGCGGATGATGGCGATGCCCTGGTCACGCATCTTCTGGTACTCGCGGTCCGTCAGCGTCATCGCCGGGGCCACGGTCACGGAGTCGCCGGTGTGCACGCCGAGGGCGTCGACGTTCTCGATGGAGGCGATGACCACGACGTTGTCGTCGCCGTCGCGCATCAGCTCCAGCTCGTACTCCTTCCAGCCGAGGATGGACTCCTCGATGAGCACGTTGGCCTCGGGGCTGGCGGCCAGGCCGTCGCCGGCGATGCGCTCGAGGTCCTCGTGGGTGTAGGCCAGGCCGGAGCCCAGCCCGCCCATGGTGAAGGAGGGGCGCACGACCACGGGCAGGCCGAGGTCCTCGACGACCTCGTAGACCTCGTCCATGGTGTGGCAGACCGCGGAGCGGGCGGACTCGCCGCCGATGGAGGCGACGATGTCCTTGAACTTCTGGCGGTCCTCGCCGCGCTCGATGGCGTCGATGTCGGCGCCGATCAGCTCGGCGCCGTACTTCTCCAGGATGCCGAGGCGGTCGAGCTGGATCGCGGCGTTCAGGGCGGTCTGGCCGCCCAGCGTGGCCAACACCGCGTCGATCGGGTGGCCCTCCTCGGCCTCCTTGGCGAAGACCTTCTCGATGTACTCGGGCTTGATCGGCTCGACGTAGGTGTGGTCGGCGAACTCCGGGTCGGTCATGATCGTCGCCGGGTTCGAGTTGACCAGGGTGACCCGCAGGCCCTCCTGCCGCAGTACGCGGCAGGCCTGGGTGCCGGAGTAGTCGAACTCGCAGGCCTGGCCGATGACGATCGGCCCGGAGCCGATGACCAGGACATGGCTGATGTCGTTGCGCTTGGGCATTACTTGGTGTCCTCCCGGTCGTTGTCGCCGCGGTTGGGCGAGTGCTTCTCCATCAGTTCGACGAAGCGGTCGAACATCTCGCCGGCGTCGTGCGGGCCGGCGGCGGCCTCCGGGTGGTACTGCACGGAGAAGGCCATGCCGTCGGCGAGGGCGACACCCTCGACGCAGTCGTCGTTGAGGCAGGTGTGGGTCACCCGCGCCGGCCCGAACTCGGAGTCGAACTCCTGGCCCGGCTCGCCCTTGAGGGCGAAGCCGTGGTTCTGCGAGGTGATGTGGATGCGCCCGGTGTCGTGGTTGATCACCGGCACATTCAGGCCGCGGTGGCCGAACTTCAGCTTGTAGGTCTCCAGGCCGAGCGCGCGGCCCAGGATCTGGTTGCCGAAGCAGATGCCGAACAGCGGAACGTGCGCGCGGATGACGTCGCGGGTGACCTCGACCATCTCGTCGGCGGTCGCCGGGTCGCCCGGGCCGTTCGAGATGAACACGCCGTCGGCGTGGTACTTCTCGATGTCCTTATAGGGGGTGTTGGCCGGCACGACGACGGTGTGCACGCCGCGGCGTGCCAGGTGGCGCGGGGTGTTGGACTTGATGCCCATGTCATAGGCGACGACGGTGAAGCGCTCCTCGCCCTCGGCGGGCACCTCGTAGACCTCGTCGGTGGAGACCTCGCGGGCCAGGTCCGCGCCGGCCATCGCCGGCTGGGAGCGGACCTTGTCCACGAGCTCCTCGCGCGGGGCCTCGGCGTCGGCGCCGGAGAAGATGCCGGCGGCGATCGAGCCGTGGTTGCGCAGGTGGCGCACCAGCGAACGGGTGTCCACACCGCGGATGCCGACCACGCCCTGCTCGACCATCGCCTCCTCAAGGGTGCCGGAGGAGCGCCAGCTCGACACGGTGGCCGAGAGGTCGCGAATGACCAGGCCGGCGACCCAGATGCGGTCGCCGCGGGACTCGTCGTCCTCGTCGTTCCAGCCGGTATTACCGATCTGCGGGGCCGTCGTCGCCACGATCTGGCGGTGGTAGGACGGGTCGGTCATGGTCTCCTGGTAGCCGGTCATGCCGGTGGTGAAGACCGCCTCGCCGAGGGTGGTGCCGGTGGCCCCGAAGGGCACGCCGGTGAACACCCGGCCGTCGGCGAGGACGAGCACGGCCCTGCCGGGTCGCGCGGTGGTGTGCGGTTGCGTCACGGTGTCGCCTTTCAGTTGGTTCGTCTCGGTCGGCCGGCTCAACCCGGCCGGCGTCAATTCAGTGTCGGAGTCTGCGTCCGTCGCCGGTTCAGGCATCGGCCTCGGCCGCCAGCGAGTGGGTGACCTTGCCGCGCAGGACGGTGGCGGTCACCCGGGCGTCGAACTCGAGGCCCTCGTACGGGGTGTTCTCGGACTTGGCGGCCAGGTCCTCGCCGCGCACCGTCCAGGGGCGGTGCGGGTCGACGACGGTCAGGTTCGCCGGCTCGCCGACGGCCACGGGGCGGCCGTGGCCGGGAAGGCGCACGATCTCGGCGGGCCGCTCGCTCATCACACGGGCGACGAAGCGCCAGTCGGCCCGGCCGGTGGCCACGAAGAGCTTGGCCACCACGGCCAGCGAGGTCTCCAGGCCGAGCATGCCGGGCAGGGCGTGCTCGAAGTCGCAGCACTTCTCCTCGGAGCCGTGCGGGGCGTGGTCGGTGGCCACGCAGTCGACGGTGCCGTCGAGCAGCGCCTCGCGCAGGACCTCGGTGTCGTCCTTCTCGCGCAGCGGCGGGTTGACGCGGTAGCGGCCGTCGTAGCCGGTGATCAGCTCGTCGGTGAGCATCAGGTGGTGCGGGGTGACCTCGGCGGTGACCGCGATGTCGTGGTCCTTGGCCCAGCGCAGCAGCTCGACGGTGCCGCGCGTGGAGGCGTGGCAGACGTGCAGGCGGTTGCCGTAGTCGCGCGCCAGCAGGGCGTCGCGGATGACCACGGACTCCTCGGCGGTGCGCGGCCGGCCGACCAGGCCGAGGCGTCCGGAGACCTCGCCCTCGTTGGCGGTGCCGTCCTCGACCAGGCGCGGGTCCTCGGCGTGCTGGGCCAGCAGCACGTCCAGGCCGCGGGCGTACTCGAGGGCGCGGCGCATGATCAGCGGGTTGTCCACGCACACGCCGTCGTCGGAGAACATGCGGACCTTGGCGTCCGAGCGGGCCATCATGCCGTACTCGGTGATCTTCTCGCCCTTGAGGCCCTGGGTGATCGAGCCGACCGGGTGGACGTCGCACAGGCCCACGGCCTGGCCCTTGGCCCACACGCTCTCGGCGATGGTCGGCTGGTCGGTCACCGGCTTCGTGTTCGCCATGGTGAACACGGCGGTGAAGCCGCCGCGGGCGGCGGCCCGCGAGCCGGTCTCGATGGTCTCGGTGTCCTCGCGGCCGGGCTCGCGCAGGTGGACGTGCATGTCCACCAGGCCGGGCAGCAGCACTCCCCCGTCGCCCTCGAGCACCTCGTCGGCGGTCTGGTCGGCCGGCGCGTCGAGGGAGGCGATCACGGCGTCCTCGACGAGCACATTGACCGGCTCGCCCTCGCCGTAGGGGCGCACGTCGCGGATCAGCAGGCTGCCGGCGGGGTGGGTCGCCAGCCGGCCCGTGGCCGGCCAGTCAGCCGGCGCACCCGCGCCGGCCTGCGCGACGTCGTCAATCTTGTTCGCGGTGTTCTCACTCATCTCAGGCCTCGGCGCTTTCGGTGGTGGACGGACCGGCGGTGGCCGCGGCAACGTCGCCGCCGTGGGAAAGAAGGGTGTGCAGGACGGCCATGCGCACGTGCACGCCGTTGTGGACCTGCTGCAGGACCGCGGTGTGCGGGGCGTCGGCCACGGCGTAGTTGATCTCCATACCGCGCAGCATCGGGCCGGGGTGCATGACGATCGCGGTGTCCTTCATGCGCGCGGCGCGCTCCTTGGACAGGCCGTAGAGGGCCGCGTACTCGCGGTGCGAGGGGAAGAAGCCGCCGTGCATGCGCTCGGCCTGCACGCGCAGCATCATCACCACGTCGGCCTTGGCCACCTCGGCGTCGAAGTCGTAAGAGACCTCGACCGGCCAGTTCTCCACCGCCACGGGCAGCAGGGTCGGCGGGGCGACCAGGACGACCTGGGCGCCGAGCTTCGTCAGCAGGTCCACGTTGGAGCGGACCACGCGCGAGTGCAGGCAGTCGCCGACGATGGCGACGCGCAGGCCCTCGACGTGGCCGAGGCGCTGGCGCATGGTCACCGCGTCCAGCAGCGCCTGGGTGGGGTGCTGGTGGCGGCCGTCGCCGGCGTTGATGACGTGGGTGGCGCGCCCCTCGGCGTCGAGCTGGTCGGCCAGGTGGCGGGCCGCGCCCGAGGAGGGGTGGCGGATGATGATCGCGTCGGCGCCGACGGCGGTGATCGTCTCACCGGTGTCCTTGAGCGACTCGCCCTTGGCCACCGACGAGGAACTCGCCGAGATGTTGATGACGTCGGCGCTCATCCACTTGCCCGCGGTCTCGAAGGAGGACCGGGTGCGCGTGGAGTTCTCGTAGAACAGGGTGAACACGGTGCGCCCGCGCAGGGTGGGCAGCTTCTTGATCTCGCGGCCCTCGAGCGCGCGGCGGAAGTTGTCCGCCTCGTCCATCAGGCCGATGATCTCCTCGCGGCTCAGGTCCGCGATGTCCAGCAGGTGCTTCATGCGTTTTCGCCTCCCCGGCGAATCAGGTGGACCGCGTCGGTGCCGTCGATCTCGGCGAGGGTGACGGTGACGTCCTCCTCGCGGGCGGTGGGCAGGTTCTTGCCCACGTAGTCGGCCCGGATGGGCAGTTCGCGGTGGCCGCGGTCAACCAGCACGGCCAGCTGGATCCGGCTCGGGCGGCCCTCGTCGCGCAACGCGTCGAGCGCGGCGCGGACGGTGCGCCCGGAGAACAGGACGTCGTCGACGAGCACCACGGTGGTGCCGTCCACGCCCTCCTTGGGCAGCGTCGTGGGCTTGAGCGCGCGGTGCGGGCGACGGTAGATGTCGTCGCGGTAGAGCGTGGTGTCGAGGGCGCCGGCGAAGACCTCCACCCCCGAGAACTCGTGGATCGCGGCGGCCAGTCGCTTGGCCAGCGGCACCCCTCCCGAGGGGATACCGAGCAGGATCACCCTGCCGGTGTCGTCCGCGTCCAGTGCTGTCTTCTCGATGATCTGGTGCGCGATGCGCGCGACGGTGCGGCCGACCTGGTCTGCGTCGAGAATTTCGACGGACTCGTCGGCGCGCTGCGGCCTCTCGCTCATCGTGACCTCCTTCCCCGCCTCTCGGTGCGGTCCTTAAAGGATGTCCCCCGGCTCGGATAGACTCGCGGACCGGAGATGGAATTTGCCTACAGGCGGCCCTCACTTTACACCAGCCGCCGCGGCGGACCGTCCCCGGTGACCTTGTCCGCTCCCCCGAAAGTCGTGCGCCGTGAGCCTGACCACCAGACATCTCGTCCCCGCCGACCGTGCGGCCGTGTGGCGCTGGCACACCCGTTCGGGTGCGGTCGAACGCCTCACCCCGCCGTTCCTGCCGATGACGCCGCTGACCCAGGCCTCCTCGCTCGCGGACGGCACCACGGTCTTCGGCCTGCCGGCGGGCCTGCGCTGGGAGGCACGCCACGACCTGGCGGGCTTTCAGACGGGCCGCAGCTTCGTCGACGTCTGCGTCTCCGCGCCCGTGCGCGCGCTCACCCAGTGGCGCCACGTGCACCGCTTCGCCGACGCGCCCGAGGGCAACACCCGCATCACCGACGAGGTCACCACCCGCGTGCCCGCGCGCAGCCTCGCGCCGGCCTTCGCCTACCGCCAGCACCAGCTCGTCGCCGACCTGCAGGCGCTGCGCCGCCTCGCCGCCGTCGCGCATGGCGGGGCTTCCGGCGAGACTGCCAGAGAGATTGACGACGCCGCGCCGGCCGGCGTCGCCGGTTCCCGCGCCGTGGGCGCGGGTGCGGGCGCAGGGCGCCCGCTGGACCTGCCGGAGATCACGGTCGCGGTCACCGGCGCCAGCGGCACCGTCGGCCGGGCGCTCACCGCCCAGCTGGGCACCGGCGGGGTGCGCGTGGTCCGGCTGGTGCGCGGCGAGGCCGGCGACGGCGAGCGCCACTGGGACCCCACCGACCCGGACGCCCACCTGCTCGACGACGTCGACGCCCTGGTCCACCTGGCCGGCGAGCCGATCATGGGCCGCTTCACCGACGCCCACAAGGCCAAGCTGCGCGACTCGCGCATCGCGCCGACCCGCAGGCTCGCCGAGCTGGTCGCGGACTCCGGGCGCTGCACGGTGATGGTCTGCGCCTCCGCGGTCGGCTGGTACGGCGCCGACCGCGGCGACGAGATCCTCGGCGAGGACGCCGAACCCGGCGACGGGTTCCTGGCCGGCCTGTGCGCCGAGTGGGAGGAGGCCTGCGCCCCGGCGCGGGAGGCCGGAAAGCGCGTGGTCAACGTGCGCACCGGCCTGGTGCTCTCGGGCGGGGCGGGTATCCTGCCGCTCTACCGGACACTCTTCAACACCGGGCTGGGCGGCGCGCTCGGCGACGGCACCGCCTGGCTGCCGTGGATCGCGCTCGACGACCTCAGCGACATCTACGTGCGCGCGATCGTCGACGCCGCGCTGGCCGGCCCCGTCAACGCCGGCGCGCCCTCGCCGGTGCGCGCCGCCGACTTCGCCAAGGCGCTCGGCCGCGAGATGCACCGGCCGTCGGCCTTCCCGGTGCCCGGCTTCGGCCCGGCGCTGCTGCTCGGGCGCGAGGGCGCCGAGGAGCTCGCCCTGGCCGACCAGCGCGTGGTGCCCGCCCGCCTCGAAGCCGCCGGCCACACCTTCCGTTACACCGGGCTGGCCGAGGCGCTGGCCCACGAGCTCGGCGGCGAGGAGCTGGCGGACGCTTAAGTCCCCTCCGCCCTCGGCGCTCGAGCCCTCGCGTACCCTGGGGCGGCGTGAGCGAACAAGTAACTGAGACCCCCACCCCGGTCGGGCCCGACCGCATCGAGGCCGCGCTCCAGGCGATCGGCCTCGAGTACGAGGTCCGCGACCACACCTCGGACCCGGAGAAGAGCCGCATCGTCACCGGCTTCGTCGACACGGCCGTCGCCTTCGTCGTCGACGGCGGCGAGCTGCGCGCCGAGGGCTACTGGCGCGGCGAGGTGCCCGCCGCCCGCGCCGGCTCCATCCTCGAGGTCACCCGCACGATGAACGAGCGCAACTTCGTGCCCGTCCTCTTCGTCACCGAGGGCTCCGAGGACGACCGCCTGGCCGTGTGCGCCCGCGCCCGCCAGACCGTCGGTGAGGGCCTGACCGACGAGCAGATCCGCGACTTCCTCGTCTACTACCTGCGCCAGACCATCGACACCTTCGCCAAGCTGGCCCAGGCCTTCCCCGAGGTCGTCGACTGGGAGGACCCGCACCTCGCGCACGTCGAGGCCGAGGCCGCCGCGGCCGCCGGGCAGCCGGCGGGCGAGAACGAGGAGGACCCCAAGTGAGCTTCGACAACACCACCCTGAACCCGGTCGACCGCCAGCGCATCGCGGAGACGCTGCTCTCCCTCGGCGAGGCGCCTGCCCCGGAGGGCGACAAGGGTGTGACCCTGATCCACGACGCCCAGCGCATCCACGTCCTCGTGCTCGAGACCGTGGTCATCGTCGCCTGCGAGCACGCCGCGGAGGACCTCGAGGTCTCCGAGGCCGAGCCGCTGGCGCTGGCCGCCAACCGCTTCATCTCCGGGACGTTCTCGGCGAAGGCCGTGGTGCGCCGCACGCCGCCGGACGCGCAGAACCCGGAGGCCGGTCCGGTGACCACGCTGCGCACTGAGGCGATGCTCATCGCCTCTCCCGGCGTCACCGACGCCCAGCTGGCCGACGCGCTGCCGAGGATGATTGCCGAGGTCACCGCCGCCCAGGACGAGGTGGTCAAGGACGCCGGCGCGATCATGCGCGCCACGAGCTAGGAGACCCCGGGCCCGGAATGAGAAAGACCCCGTCGCGGCGGGGTCTTTTCACGTCTTCGGAAGGCGCTCGGCGTCAGTGCGCGGTGCCGGGCTCGTGCTCCTCGCCGGCGGGCGCGGCGGCGTTGACGCCGGTGGCCTGGCCGGAGCACGGATAGGCGGAGCCGGCGTGGTGGGGTTCGACGCCCTCGACGCCGACGGCCTCGATGCCGGTGTCCATGCGGACCTCGCCGAAGGGGCCGGTGGTCTCGCCGGTCTTGGCATCGCCCGCCCCGCCGACGGTCTCGCCGTCGGCGGTCTCGTCCGCGACGTCCGGATCCCCGGCGGCGTCGGCGTCAGCCGGCGCCGCATCCTCGTCGGCCGCCTCATCAGCTGCGGCGGCGTCAGCCGGCGCAGTGCCGGCCGCCGCGGCGGCACGCAGCTCCTCGCGGTTGTGCGCGACGTCGTCAAGCAGTGCGTTGATGTACGGGCCGGCGGCGTCGGTGGAGTACTCGCTGGCCAGCTCGACGCCCTGGGCGACGGCGGCCGGCACGGGCACGTCCTCGTTGAACAGCAGCTCCCAGACGGCCATGCGCAGGATCGCGCGGTCGACCGCGGGGATGCGCTCGAAGTCCCAGTCCTCGACGAGGTAACGCTCGATGGCGTCGTCCACGCCGTCGAGCTCCTCGGCCACGCCGGCGACGATCTGCCGGGTGTATTCGGAGACGGGGGCGACCTGGTTCTCCCGGTCGCGCGCCAGCTCGACCCGGTCCTCGACCACCGCCACGGGGTCGAGGTCGCGGGCCTCCGCCTCGAAGAGGATGTCCACGGCGCGGCGGCGGGCCTTGTACCGGCTGCCCCGACGGCGGAACTTGTCTACGCGTTCGCTGCTCACTGTGCTCTCGCCCGGACTAGTTGTTGACGCGGGAGAGGTACTCGCCGGAGCGGGTGTCCACCTTGAGCACGTTGCCGGTCTCGATGAACAGCGGCACCTGGATCTCGGCGCCGGTCTCGAGGGTGGCGGGCTTGGTGCCGCCGGTGGAGCGGTCGCCCTGCAGGCCCGGGTCGGTGTGCTCGACCTTGAGGTCGACGGAGACGGGCAGCTCGGCGAAGAGGGCCTCGCCATCGTGGAAGGAGACCTGGACGCGCATGTTCTCCAGCAGGAAGCGGGCGGCGTCGCCGAACTTGTCCGGGGTCAGCTCGTACTGCTCGTAGGTCTTGTCGTCCATGACGACGTAGGCGGAGCCGTCGAAGTACAGGTAGGTCATGTCGCGGCGGTCCACGGTGGCCGTCTCGACCTTCACACCGGCGTTCCACGTCTTGTCGATGGTCTTGCCGGAGACGACGTCCTTGAGCTTGGTGCGCACGAAGGCCGGGCCCTTGCCGGGCTTGACGTGCTGGAACTCGATGATCTGCTGCAGCTTGCCATCGACCTTGAGGACAAGGCCGTTCTTGAAGTCGGCGGTGGTTGCCACTGAGGGACTCTCCTGACGTGACGGTGTGATATCGGTTTTCGGACTCGAGACAGCTTACACCACGGCCTCCGGACCGGGTCCCGGCCGGGGCGGTGGGCGCGGCACCGCGCGTTCGTGGGCGCGGGCGCGGGCGGCGGC
>NZ_JASPJZ010000016.1:0-63539 GCF_030232385.1 Corynebacterium sp. MSK006 | reverse complement strand
CGCATGCGCGGGAAGATCAGCATCGACAGCGGGAACGCCACCAGCAGCGCCAGCAGCGCCGACATCACCAGCGGCACCGGCGCCCCGATCAGCCACGCCGCGAGCTGGATGACCACCGTCAGCGCCAGGAACAGGCCGAGGCGCGCCAGACCGTAACGGGCCAGCGCCCGGCGCGCCCGGGAGCGCAGCTGCTCGTCGCTCTCCGCCGCGCGCGCGTCGTCGGTCGGTTCGGTCGGGGTCGGATCCTGATCTGTCACGCACCCCAGGCTACTAAACCCGCGGGCCTGATCCGTATTGTGGTTGTCGGACGCGAAGGGAGGACCCCGTTGGGACGCCTGATTCTGTTGGCCCTGATCATCCTGGCCGTGGTGCTGCTGTGGAAGGCATTCGGCCCCGGCTCCGGAAACCGCGCCGGCGCCGGACTCAACCGGCCCGCCGAGCGCCCCGAGATCAAGGGCCCCGACGACGACGAGGAGTTCCTCTGGACCCTGGAGAAGAACCGGTTCAAGGAACGCCGCGCCCGCGAGGAGGCCGAGCGCCAGGAGAACGAGCGCATGCGCCGCGCCCACGAGCGTTACGACGCCGCGCCCGCGCCCGAGCCCGGCAAAGAGTCGCCGTCCGCGGATGACGAGGCGGACCCGGGCACGAACGCCGAAGACAAAGGCGAAGCCGGCGAGGACCACCCCGAGAGGTAACCACCCCGCCCACGCGGGGCGCCGCCGCCTCAGCCCCGCTCGCGCTCGAGGATCTCCAGCAGGTACTCGCCGTAACCCGACTTGCGCAACGCGTCCGCACGGGCGCGCAGCGCGGCGTCGGAAATGTAGCCCATGCGCCAGGCGACCTCCTCGGGCGCGCCGATCTTGAGGCCCTGGCGCTGCTCGATGGTGCGCACGAAGTCGCCGGCGGCCATCAGCAGGTCCACCGTGCCGGTGTCCAGCCACGCCGTGCCGCGCGGCAGCACCTCGACGTGCAGCCGACCGCGGCGCAGGTACTCGTTGTTGATGTCGGTGATCTCGAGCTCGCCGCGCGCGCTCGGCGAAAGGCCCCGCGCGATGGAGACGACCTCGTTGTCGTAGAAGTACAGCCCCGGCACCGCGAAGTGGCTCGCCGGACGCTCGGGCTTCTCCTCGAGCGAGAGCGCGCGGCCCTCCGCGTCGAAGTCCACCACCCCGTAGGCCTGCGGGTTGGAGACCCAGTAGGCGAAGATCGCCCCGCCGTCGGGGTCCGTGAAGCGCCGCAGCCGCGTGCCCAGCCCGGCGCCGTAGAAGATGTTGTCGCCGAGCACCAGCGCCACCGAGTCGTCGCCGATGTGGTCCGCGCCCACGACGAAGGCGTCCGCGAGCCCGCGCGGGCGGTCCTGCACCGCGAACGAGATGCGCACCCCGAACTGCGAGCCGTCGCCGAGCAGCCGCTCGAACTGCGGCAGGTCCGCCGGCGTCGTGATGACCAGGATGTCCGTGATCCCCGCGAGCATCAGCGTGCTCAGCGGGTAGTAGATCATCGGCTTGTCGTAGACGGGCACGAGCTGCTTGCTCACCGCGTAGGTGATCGGCCACAGCCGCGAGCCGGTGCCGCCGGCGAGGATGATGCCCTTCACAGGCCGGCCTCCTCGGCCGCCTCCGCCCAGCCCGCGCGCAGCTCGTCGAGGCGCCCGCGACAGACCTCGACTTCGGGGAGCAGCCCGCGCTCCTCGAGCTCGACCAGCGACGGTGCGGCCTGGTCCTTCTCGGAGCGGATGTAGTCCATCGTCGGCCACGCCACGTCGACGTCGCCGTCGAGCGCGTCGAAGCCGTACTCGACGCCGGGCTGGTACTCGGAGGTGGTCAGGTAGACGACCACGGAGTCCTCCAGGGCGAGGAAGCCGTGCGCGTAGCCGGAGGGGATGAACACCGCGTGCCGGTTGGCGGCGGTCAGCTCGAAGGCCTTCCACGCCCCGAAGGTCTCCGAGGCGCGGCGCACGTCGACGAGCACGTCGAAGACGGCGCCGGCCGGGCACGTGACCAGCTTGGCCTGTCCGGGCGGCACCTCCGAGTAGTGCAGCCCGCGCAGCACGCCCGCCTTCGAGACGGACATGTTGGCCTGCTGCAGGTCGAGCGGGAAGCCGAGCGCCTCCTCGAAGGCGGAGGCCTTGAACCACTCGTGGAAGGTGCCGCGGTCGTCGGGGTGCACCTCAGGCACCATGTGCAGGACGCCGTCAAAGCCGTCGACTGGTGTGAACATGGCGCCCAGTGTAGCCGCGGCTCAATTGCCGACGTCCCGCCCCGCACCGCGGGCGGGAACCCGCGCCGTGGGCGGGGCACGGCGTCGGCAAGCGACGCCGGCGCACTAGAGCCGGCGCTCGGTGGCGGCGTAGAAGTCCTCGGCGGCGTCGAAGGCGGCGCGCCACCACGGCTCGTTGGCGCGGTACCAGTCGACGGTCGCGGCCAGGCCCGCGGCGAGGTCCGTGTGGCGCGGGGTCCAGCCCAGCGCGCGGGTGCTCGCGGCGTCGATGGCGTAGCGGCGGTCGTGGCCGGGGCGGTCGGTGACGTGCTCGAAGTCGTCGGCGGCGCGGCCGAAGGCGCGGTTGAGGGCGCGCACGACGTCGAGGTTGCTCGCCTCGCCGTCGGCGCCGATGAGGTAGGTCTGGCCGGGCTCGCCGCGCTCGACGATCGCCCAGACGGCGTCGTTGTGGTCGTCGACGTGGATCCAGTCGCGCACGTTCTCGCCGGTGCCGTAGACGCGCGGCGGGCGGCCGGAAAGCAGGCGCAGGATCTGGCGCGGGATGAACTTCTCGGGGTGCTGGCGCGGGCCGTAGTTGTTCGAGCAGTTCGAGATCGTCGCGCGCAGCCCGAAGCTGCGCACCCAGGCGCGCACGAAGTGGTCGGCCGAGGCCTTCGACGCCGAGTAGGGGCTCGAGGGCCGGTAGGGCGTCTGCGGGGTGAAGCGGGCCGGGTCGTCGAGGGCGAGGTCGCCGAAGACCTCGTCGGTGGAGATGTGGTGCAGGCGCACGTCGTGGCGCGCGCAGGCGGCCAGCACCGCGACGGTGCCCTCGACGTTGGTGCGCACGAAGGCGGCGGGGTCGCGCAGGGAGCGGTCGTTGTGGCTCTCGGCGGCGAAGTGGACGACGAGGTCCGCGTCGGCGACGAGATCGTCGACGAGCGCGGCGTCGCACACGTCGCCCTCGACGAGGCGGCACCGGCCGGCGTCCAGGTCGGCGAGGCTGGCCGGGTTGGCGGCGTAGGTCAGCTTGTCGAGCACCGTGACCCGCGTGTCGGGACGCGTGGCGAGAGTGCGACGCACGAAGTTCGAGCCGATGAAGCCGGCGCCGCCGGTGACGAGGATGCGCATGGGCTCAACGGTAGCGTCTCGGGGAGCCGGATCCCGCGGGCGGCCCGACGCCGGGCGCACTCGCCTCGTTCAGAGATGCGCCGCGAGCACTCGGCGGGACGCCCCGGACGGAGTTTGTTCTCCTGGCGTTCGGTGGCCGGCACCGGGAGGTCAGTTACGGGCAGTGGCTTCCGAGGGTGCGGCCGCGGCTTCGGCGGCGTCGGCGGCCACTCCGGCTCCGGCCTCGGCGAAGCAGAGCTCGAGGCCGAGCACGCGCGCGACCGCCTGGACCTTCTCCCAGCGCACCCCCGTCGCGCCGTGCTCGATGGCGTGCAGGGTCGAGCGGGAGACCCCGGCGGTGGCGGCGACGTCCTGCTGGAGCCGGCCCAGCTCGCGGCGGCGCTCGGCGAGTTCGGAGCCCAGTTGGACCAGCTCGGGGATGTCGCCCGCGGGTTTGCCGGTCTTGCGCCTGGGTGCGCTCATCGCTGATTCCTCCTGTGTCCTGTGCGGACCCGGGGGTGCCCGGGCCGATCATGACGCCTACCACTCCAGTAAGCCTAGCCTTAGAACTTACCCGGTCCGCAGGCGGAAAATCCAGCCCCTCCCCCGCCGGTCCCGAGCCGCGCCTTCCCCTCCATACGACGCAACCCCGCCGTCCGGAGATGGATCCGGAGGCGGGGTGTGATGTCGGCAGGCGGCGCGGGCCGGGCGCACCGCGCCGCGCGGGCCGCGGTCAGTTCAGACCGGCGTAGGAGTGCAGGCCGGAGACGACCATGTTGATGAAGAACAGGTTGAAGATCATCGTGCCCATCGCCACGATGTTGATCCAGGCCGCGCCGACCTTCCAGCCGACCGTCGCACGGGCGTGCAGGTAGGCGGCGTAGAGGATCCAGGTGATGAAGGAGAACGTCTCCTTCGGGTCCCAGCCCCAGAACCGGCCCCAGGCCGCCTCGGCCCAGATCGCGCCGAGGATGATGCCGATGCCCAGGATCGGCAGCGTGTACACGGCCAGGCGGTAGGCGATGCGGTCGAGCTTCTCGGCGCTCGGCAGCGGGCGGACCACCGGGGCGAGGAAGCCGTGCTCCTCGCCCACGGGCTGCCAGACGCGCAGCAGGAACAGGATCGAGAACACGCCCGAGACCAGGCCGACCGACGCGCCCACCGACACCGAGGTCACGTGGATCGGCAGCCAGTAGGACTGCAGCGCCGGCACCACCGGGGCGGCCTCGGCGTAGAGCTTGGTGCCCGCGAAGAACATCAGCACCAGCATCGGGGTCAGCAGCCACGGCCACACGACACGGCTGCCGCGCGCCTGCACCACCACCGTGGCCACGACCATGGTCGCCGCGGTGATCATCAGCATGTACTCGTAGAGGTTGCCCAGCGGGAAGCGCCCGACGGCGAAGCCGCGGGTGACCACGGCGACGACGTGCAGGATGATGCCCAGCCAGATCACCGACTGGGTGGCCCCGCCCCACTTGCGCGCGCTCGCGCGCTGCCTGGCCAGCGCGTCGTCACCCGGAACGGCGCCTTCGGCACCCTCGGTGCCGGGCGCGACGTCGGAAATCGGGGCGTCTGAACCGGCGCCGACGGTGACCAGCTCGCGCTCCTCGGTGCGGCGGCGGGTGCGGGCGATGATCGCCTGGGCGCGCACGTAGTAGAACAGCGACAGGACCAGGGCGATGAGGTAGACGAGGAACGTCGCCTGGAACGCCCGGTCCGACAGGGTCGCCATGGTCGGATCGACGATGCTATCCACTGAAGCTCTCTCCTTCTTCCGCCGGCCCGGTGGGCCACGTATGAGGGGGAGATTACCAGAGAGGCACCTAAAACCCGAGGTCGGCCCGTTGGACGGGCCACCCCGGGCGGGGGTGGACCGCGCGCGATTGCCGACGTCGCGCAGAGCGGCGTGGGCGGTTGCGTTGCGCGTGCTACGCCAGCGGGCCCTCGATGAGCTCGTCCTCGTCGGGCTCGCTGGCGCCGCCCTCGACCTCGTCGGGGTCGGGCAGGTCGAAGATGTCGCGGTAGAGCTCCTCGAACTCCTCGCCCCAGCCGGCGCGGTCGGTGCGCGCCAGGCCGGCCATCTCCAGGTCGGTGCCGCCGGCGGCGGCCGGGCGCACACGCACCCACACGCGGCGGCGCTTGATCGCCAGGGAGGCGACCAGCGAGCCCAGCATGATCACCGCCGAGACGAGCACCCAGCCCTGGAAGGGGTCGCGGGCGATCTGGTAGTTCGCGTACTCGCTGGCGCCGTCGAAGGTGAGCTCGGTGCCGTCGTCGAGGGTGACCGACTCGCCCTGGTTGAGGTTGACGCGCTCGATGCGCTGCAGCTGGCCGGAGTGGACCAGCGAGGCGTCGAGGCTGAAGATCGACTGGCCCACACCGGTGTCCAGGCCGTTGTCGCCGCGGTAGACGTCGATGGCCACGGCCGGGTCGCGCAGCTCCGGGAAGGAGGAGCTGAGCAGCGCGCCGTTCTCGCCGGTCCACTCGGCCGTCGGGGCGAACAGCCCCTCGATGGCCAGCTGGTTCTGGCGACGCTCGTAGAGGTCCGGGTACATGCCGGCCGGCGGGTCGAAGCGCATCGCGCCCGAGGACAGGAAGTTCGTCGGGTCGTCCGGGCGGAACTGGATGGTCTGGGTGCGGGTCTCGCCGTTGGGCCACTTGACCGTGAAGGTCGGCGCGAAGCCGTGGCCCTGCAGGTAGACGCGGTCGCCGCCGAGGCGCAGCGGGTGGTTGACCTTGAGCTCGTAGTCGCGCCAGGTCGCCGGGTTGGTGGTGATGTCCTCGCCCTCGGCGTAGGAGATGTTCGAGGTGAACATCTCGGCCTGGCCGTTGGGCAGGTAGTCCGCGGTGAAGTCGTGGGCGATGAAGCAGAACGGGCTGAGCTTGCCGCGGTAGAGCGGCCCGGAGCGGAAGGAGTCGAAGTTGGAGTCCGAGGTGTTGCAGAACTCCGTGGACTGGTCCAGGGCGACCGCCCCGGTCGAGCCCGACTCCGTGACGACGATGACCTGGCCCTCGTAGTAGACCATCCGGCCGGCGGCGATGGTGACCAGGATGGCCACCAGGCCCAGGTGGAAGACGAGGTTGAAGAACTCGCGGGCGTAGCCGCGCTCCGCGGACAGCGAGCGGACCCCGGCGCGGTCCTCCTCGGCGGAGAAGACCGACACACGCCAGCCCTTGAGCCGGCCGCGCACCTGGTCGAGCACCTCGTCGGGGGTCGCGTCGAGGTGGCCGGTGTGGTGGTGCGGCATGCGCGTCAGGCGCTTCGGGGCGCGCACCGGCTTGGCGCGCATCGCCTTGTAGTGCTCCCAGCTGCGCGGGATGATGCAGCCGACCAGCGAGATCGTCAGCAGGACGTAGATCGCCGTGAACCAGGACGAGGAGAAGACGTCGAAGAGCTGGAGCTTGTCGTAGATCTCGGCGAGGCGGCCGTTGTTGGCGATGTAGTCGTTGACCTTCTCCTCGTTGAGGCTGCGCTGCGGCAGCAGCGCGCCCGGGATCGCCGCGACGGCGACGAGGAAAAGGAGGATCAGCGCCGTGCGCATGCTGGTCAGCCAGTTCCATGCGCGACGCAGCCAGCGCGTCACCTGCTTCATCTGTTCCTTCTCCTCTGTCGTCTGGTCGTGTATCGGATTGTTCCGGGGTCGTGCTGCCCGGGTGGTGGCTGCCGCTGGGGGGCCATGGCACCGGCCGTGCACCGGTCGCGCGCAGGTCACGCCTGCGACGGCGCCGGCCCCGGGAGGCCCTAGATCACGGTCGTGCCGTAGCCGACCGTCCACTGGCGGACCCAGCCGACGAACTCGGCCCACACCCCGGTCACCAGCGCGAGGCCCACGAGGATCATCAGGACCCCGCCGATGACCTGGATGGTACGGGAGTGCCTGCGCAGCCAGCCCACGCCCCGCAGCGCCCAGGTCGAGCCCAGCGCGAGCAGCAGGAACGGCAGGCCGAGGCCCAGGCAGTAGGCCACGATGAGCACCACCCCGCGCGCGGCCGTGGTGCCCTCGGTGCCGGCGGCCACCGAGATGATCGCCGCGAGCGTCGGACCCAGGCACGGCGTCCAGCCCAGGGCGAAGACGCCGCCGAGCAGCGGCGCGCCGACCCAGGTGGTCACCCGCTTCGGGCTCATGCGCGTGTCGCGCTGCAGCCCCGGGATGAAGCCCAGGAAGACCAGGCCCATCACGATGGTGACCACCCCGCCGACGCGCATGAGCGTCTCGGCGTTGAGGGTGAGCATGCCGATCGCGCCGAAGACGGTGGCCGTGCCGAGCACGAAGACCACCGTGAAGCCCAGGATGAACAGCAACGCGGCGATGACCACGGCCCACTGGCGGCGCCGGCCCACGGTCGGGCCGTGCTCGCCGGAGTAGTCCATCTCCCCGCCGACCGTGCCGGCCAGGTAGGAGAGGTAGCCGGGCACCAGCGGGACCACGCACGGGGTCGCGAAGGAGACCAGGCCGGCCAGCGCCGCGGCCACCAGCGCCAGCACCAGCGGGCCGCCGGCGACCGTCTCGGCGAAGGTGCCGCCCGCCGCCAGAACGTCAGCTTCCGTCACTGCTCCTCCAGGAGGCCGTCGACGACCTCGGAAATCTCGGTGTCGGTGATCCCGCGCAGGAAGACGGCGGCCGGACGGTGCTGCTTGTCCAGCACGATCGTCGTCGGCACCACGGAGGTCGGCACGCCGCCCAGGGCGGCCGCGGTGCGGAACGGCGGGTCGTAGATCGAGGGGTAGGTCACCCCGTTGTCCTTGACGAAGTCCCGCGCGATCTCCGCGTTGTGGTCGCGCACGTTGATGCCGAGCACCGTGGCCGGCTTGTCCTCCGCTCTGAAGGACTCCTGCAGGCGCTCGAGGTCGTCGACCTCCGCGCGGCACGGCGCGCACCACTGGCCCCAGGCGTTGAGCACGACGACCTGGCCGTCGAAGTCCGACAGCGAGATCGTCTCGCCCTCGTCCATCAGAGACTCACCCGAGAAGCCCTGCAGGGGGGCGCGCTCGGACTCGTCGTAGAAGACCTCGGTGCTGCCGCTCGGCGAGTAGAAGTCGAAGGTGCCGCCGATGGCCACGGCGTCGTCGCCGCCGGCGTCCTCCATCGAGCACGCCGACAGCGCACCCGCCGCCACCACGACGGCGCCGAACAGCCCGGCCACGCGCGCACCGCGGCGCACGCCGGTGCTCCCCGCACCCACGGCACGGGAACCGCGGCGGCGCAGGGCGGGACGTCGGAAATTGATGGGGTCCGCCACAGTCAGATCTCCTGCGCGGGCTCGGTGTAGACGCACTCGGCGACGGCGGCGCCGCGGAAGACCAGAGAGGTCACGCTCGCCAGCTCGCAGCGGCGGTCCCACGGCATGTGCGCGACGTCGAGGCCGGCGACCCAGCGCTGCACGGTCACGATCGGCAGCTGGTGGGTGACCAGCACGGCCTCGTGGCCCTCGGCGGCCAGGCGGGCGCGCTCGACGGCGTCGAGCATGCGCGACTGGATGTCGCGGTAGGGCTCGCCCCAGCTCGGCTCGGAGGGGTCGACCATCAGCGGCCAGCGCACCGGGTTGATCAGCTGGGTGCGCCAGCCCTTGGTGCGCAGCCCCTCGAAGCGGTTGCCGGCCTCGATGAGGGACTCGTCGACCTGCGGCTCCAGGCCGGTCACGCACGCCATCGGCAACGCGGTCTGGCGGGTGCGCTGCAGCGGCGAGCAGGCCAGGTGCGTCACGTCGTGGCCCTCGAAGGCCTGGGCCGTGCGCGCGGCCTGGGACTCCCCGCGCGCGGAGAGGCGGAAGCCCGGCAGGCGACCGTAGAGCACGCGCTCCGGGTTGTGCACCTCCCCGTGGCGCACGAGGTGGACGATCGTCGTGGACATGGCTGTCTCCTAGGAGTTCGGGTCGGCCACGGCGGCGGCGCGGGCGGCCGGGGCGAGCGCGGCCTCGATGCGCTCAAAATCATCGTCGGTGAGCGCCGACGAGACAAACCAGGTCTCGAAGACGCTCGGCGGGGCGTAGACGCCCGCGTCGAGCAGCGCGTGGAAGAACGCCGGGTAGCGGAACGTGTCCGCGGCCTTCATGTCGGAGAAGTTGCGGCCGGCGCCCTCGGCGAAGCGCACCGAGAGCATCGTGGCGGCGCGCTGGATGTGGTGCGGCACGCCCTCGGCCTCGAGCGCGGTGTCGATCAGACCGGCCAGGCGGTCGGCGTTGGTGCACACCGTGTCGTAGACCTCCGGGGTGGCGCTGGTCAGCGAGGCCACACCCGCGGCCGTGGCCACCGGGTTACCGGACAGGGTGCCCGCCTGGTAGACGGGGCCCTCCGGGGCGAGGTGCTTCATGATCTCGGCGCGCCCGCCGAAGGCCGCCGCGGGCAGGCCGCCGGAGACGACCTTGCCGAAGGTGGTCAGGTCGCCGGCGACACCGTCGACGCCGTACCAGCCGTTGTAGGAGGTGCGGAAGCCGGTCATGACCTCGTCGAGGATGAGCAGCGCGCCGTCGGCGTGCGCGATCTCCTTGAGCGCGGCGTTGAAGCCCTCGTCCGGGGCGACGGTGCCCATGTTGCCGGCGGCGGCCTCGGCGATGATGCAGGCGATCTCGCCCGGGTGCTCGGCGAAGGCGCCGCGCACGGCCTCCAGGTCGTTGTAGGGCACGACGATGGTGTCGGCGGCGGCCGCGCCGGTCACCCCCGGCGAGTCCGGCAGCGCGAAGGTCGCCACACCCGAGCCGGCCGAGGCCAGCAGCGCGTCGACGTGGCCGTGGTAGCAGCCCTCGAACTTGAGCACCTTCGGCCGGCCGGTGTAGCCGCGGGCCAGGCGCACGGCGGACATCGTCGCCTCGGTGCCGGAGTTGACCAGGCGGACCTCCTCGACGGAGGTGCGGTCGACGATCAGGCGGGCCAGCTCGACCTCGCCGTAGGAGGGCGTGCCGAAGGACAGGCCCTTGAGCGCGGCCTCACGCACGGCCTCGACGACGGCCGGGTGCGCGTTGCCCATCAGCATCGGGCCCCAGGAGCAGACCAGGTCGACGTAGTCGTTGCCGTCGACGTCGGTCAGGTGCGAGCCCTTGGCCGACTCGATGAAACGGGTCTGGCCGCCGACGGAGCCGAAGGCGCGCACCGGGGAGTTCACCCCGCCGGGGGTGAGCCGGCGGGCCTCGGTGAACATCTCGGCGGACCGGGCGGTGTTTTCGGAGGTGGGCTGGGAACCGGGGGTAGTCATGGGGACCATTGTAGGGGTGCCCGGGGCGCCGCCGGGAGGTCCCCACCGCCCGGCGCGCGCCCGGCGGGTCAGTCCCCCTGGCCGAGCAGCCGGGCCGCGGCGGCCCGCGCGTCGGCGATGACGGCCGGCACGCCCACGCCGCCGGCCCAGGAGCCGGTGACCTCGACGCCGGGCACCTCGGCGACGGCCGCACGGGCGGCGGCGACGTGCTCGAGGTGGTGCTCGTCGTACCGCGGGATCCCGCCGAGCCAGCGCTGCACGTAGATCTCGGCGACGCCGGCCTCGCGGGCGTCGAAGCCGGTGATCGTCTTCAGGTCGTCGAGGGCGTAGTCGACGAGGGTGTCCTCGTCCTCGCGGATCAGCGCGTCGTCGCCGAAGCGGCCGAAGCTGGCGCGCAGGATCAGCCCGCCGCGCTCGGCCAGGTGCGGCCACTTCTTCGACGAGAAGGTGAAGGCCTTGGCGTGCACGCCCGGCTCGTCGCCGGCGACGAGGACCCCGGAGTTCTCCGGGAAGCCCTCGCCGGACTCGAGGCGCAGCCCCACGACGACGGAGCCGGCGAGCTTGACCGGCCTGAGAGCCTCGGCGGTCGCCGGGGAGACGGCCGCGAGCAGGCGCGCGGTGGTCGGCGCCGGGGTGGCCACGAGCACGGCGTCGTAGGTGCCCTCGCCGGCGCCGGTCAGGCGGTAGCCCTCGCCGTCGCGGGCGAGCCCGCTGACGAAGGCGTCGAGGTAGATCCTGGCCCCGGAGGCCTCGGCGAGCGCCTCGTAGAGCTCGCGGAAGCCGCCGCGCAGGGTGCCGAAGATGACGGGGCGCTTCTTCCGCTTGCCGACGCCGTCCTGGTCGCCCTCGGCGCTACCCGCACCGTCGGCGGGCTGGGCGCCGTCGCCGGCGACGGCGCCGGTGGCCTGCGTCCCGGCCGGGTGCGCGGCGCTGGTGGTCGGCTCGGCGGTCGCGGCCACGGAGCCGCGTGCGCCCTTCTCCCCGCGCTTGGCGGCGGCCTGCGCGGCCCGGGAGTCGAGCACGCGCTTGACGGCCCCGGAGAGCGTGGGCTTCTCGCTGGCCTCGACCATCGCGTCGAAGGCCTCCGCGAGCTGCGGCACGGTCGCGCGCACGCCGAGGTCGTCGGCGGTGCAGGAGTAGACCCCGCCGAGCAGCGCGGAGACGGCCCGCTCGACGACCTCGCCGCCGTAACGCGCCCGCACCAGCTCGCCGACATTGAGGTCGCCGCCGACCGGCCAGTCGACCGGCTCGGCGTCGCCCTCGGCGTCGATGCGCGCGGCGGTCTCCGCGGAGACCAGGTGGGCCACCGGCTCACTGGTCGCCGGGATGCCCATGACGGTGCCCGCCGGCAGCGGCTTCATCACCCCACCGGTGAAGACGGTCGAGTGCAGCCCGGAGGTGCCCACCACGTCGTCGCCCAGGCCGAGCTCGTCGATGAGCTCGCGGGCCGCGGGCCGGCGCACCAGGAAGGCCTCGGCGCCGAGGTCGACGGGGCCGGCCTCGAAGGGCACCGAGCACAGCTTGCCGCCGATGCGGTCGGTGGCCTCGAAGACCTCGACCTCGGCCTCCGGGTCGCGGCGGTGGATCTCCCAGGCGGCGGTCAGGCCGGCGATGCCGGCCCCGATGATGGCGTAACGCAACGGGGTGTGCTCCTTCACTACTCGACTACCCGCGTGTCTCGCGGGCGCTAGTCCGTCTCGTGGACGATGCGGACGGCCTCGGTGACGGCCTCGGCGGGGGTCTCGGGCAGCACGCCGTGGCCCAGGTTGAAGATGTGGCCGGTGGCGTAGCCCTCTTCGACCGCCCGGCGCGCGGCGGCGCGGATGCGCTCCACCTCGGCGCGCACGACGTCGGGACCGGCGAACAGCAGCGCGGGGTCCAGGTTACCCTGCAGCACCTTCGGCCCGGCCGCGCGGAAGATGCGCTCGGCGGCGCGGTCCAGCGGCACGCGCCAGTCCACGCCGACGACCTCGGGTCCGGCCTGCGCCATGTCGGCGAGCAGCTCGCCGGTGGTCACGCCGAAGTGGATGCGCGGGATCTCTGCGCCGGCGACGGCCTCGAAGATGCGCCGCGAGTACGGCAGGACGTGCTCGCGGTAGTCGTACTCGGAGAGGTAGCCGGCCCAGGAGTCGAAGAGCTGCACGGCGTCGACGCCGGCGGCGATCTGCCCGGACAGGAACGCGGTGACCGTGGACACGAGGCGCTCCATGAGCGCGTGCCAGGTCTCCGGCTCGGTGTGCATCAGGGCCTTGGTGTGCCGGTGGTTCTTGCTCGGCCCGCCCTCGACGAGGTAGCTGGCCAGCGTGAAGGGCGCACCGGCGAAGCCGATGAGCACCTGGTCGTCGCGCAGGCCGTCGAGGATCCCGGAAATACCCTCGCCGACTGCGGCGACGGGCTCCTCGAGGACGGGCAGCGCGTCGACGTCGGCGCGGCTGCGCACGGGGTGGTCCATGACGGGCCCGCGGCCGGGCACGATGTCCACGCCCACGCCGGCGGCCTTGAGCGGGACGACGATGTCGGAGAAGAGGATCGCGGCGTCGACGTCGTGGCGGCGCACCGGCTGCAGCGTGATCTCGGTGAGCAGGTCGGGCCGGAAGCAGGACTCGAGCATGCCCACCCCGGCGCGGATCTCGCGGTACTCCGGCAGCGAACGGCCTGCCTGGCGCATGAACCACACCGGCGTGCGCGTCGGGGTCCGCCCGGCGACGGCGTCGAGGAACGGGGCGCGGGTGAGCCGGCGACGTGCCGGGGAAGGGGTGATCATGCCCCCGATTGTGCCCGAACCCGTCGGCGCCCGACCAACCGGCGTGCGCTACACGGCCACGGGGCGCGCGGCGAGGTTGGACATCCCCTCGATGACCAGGGAGGCGGCGAGCATCGCGACGGTCGCGCCGAGCGGGTGGAGCACGCCGGTCAGGGCGCCGACGACCGCGACGGCGTTGTAGCCCCAGGCGAAAAGGATGTTGCGGTCGATGATGCGGCACACGCGGCGGGCCAGGGCGAGCAGCTCCTCGATGGCGCGGACGTCCTTGCGCAGCACCACCACGTCGACGCCGCGGTCGATCTCGTCGCTGTCGCGGTCGGGCTCGAGCGGGACGGTGCCGGAGACGAGCACGCCGACGTCGGCGACGCGCAGCGCGGCGGAGACCGACTCGTCGCCGACCATGGTCACGGTGTTGCCCTGGGTGTGCACGGTGCGCACGGTGCGGGCCTTGCGGCCGGGGGCGATGCCGGCGAGCACCCGGGAGATGCCGACGCTGTCGGCGAAGCGGCGGGCGACCGGGTAGATGTCGCGCGAGATCATCATGGTCTCCACGCCGAGGGCCTCGATGCCGTCGACGGCCTCGGCCGCGTCCTCCTTGACCGGGTCGTGCAGGGTGATCACGCCGCGGTCCACGCCGCCGATCGCGACGATGATCGGGGTGCCCTGCACGGAGGCCAGGGTGGCCAGCGGCTCGTCGAGGTCACCGACGGTGCACGGGCGCCACAAACGGGCGTTGACGTGGCGCTCGCGGCGCTTGCCCTCGGGGCCGTCGACCGGCAGCGTGCAGGTGGCCACGAAGTCGCCGCCGGCGGTGACCTTGGCGCTGGTGACGGGCACGCGGCGGGGCACGACGGTGTCGCCCGGGGCGTGCGGGATGGAGCGCGCGGCGCGCACGATGGCGCGGGCGGCCGGGTGCGGCGAGTCCGCGACGAGGCTGGCGGCCACGCGCAGCAGCAAGTCACGGTCGTTGCCGGGCAGCGCCTTGACGGACTCGACGACCATGTCGGAGGCGGTCAGGGTGCCCACGCGGTTGAAGATCAGCGTGTCGGTGCCCTCGAGGCGGCGCATCACGCCGCCGTCGCGCAGCAGCAGGCCGTGCCGGGCGCCGGCCTCGGTGCCCAGGCGCAGCGCCAGCGCCGAGGAGAGCGCCAGGGCCGGCGGGGCCACGCAGGCGAGCACGGCCAGGCCGGTGGCGAAGGCCCCGGTCGGGTTGCCGGTGAACCACCACCAGCCGAGGAAGGAGACGACGGCCAGGAAGCAGGAGACGACGATCAGCCAGGACGCCGAGCGCGTCGAGAGCATGACCGCGTCGTTCTGCCGGCGGTTGACCTGGGCGACCCACCGCTCGACGGCGGCGATGCGGGTGGCGTGGCCGGTGCGGCGCACGCGCACCTTCAGGGTGCCGGACCCCACGCGGTCGCCGGCGCCGACGTGCCCGCCGACGCTGACCTGGTAGGTCGGCTTGGTGTGGCGGTGGTGGCCCAGGCCGTGGCCGCGCATGTGGGTGTGGCCCTCGCCATGGCCGTGGTCCGGGCCGCGGGCGGCGGAGAGCACCGAGGCGACGATGACGCCGGAGCCGCCGACGACCATGCCGTCGACGGGCACGAGCTGGCCCGGCGTGAGCACGATGTCGTCGCCGACGTTGACCTCGCCGAGCGGCAGGCGCTCGCCCTCCGGGTCGTTGGGGTGGCGGCGGCGCTGCGCGATGGTGACCTCGGAGTGCAGGTCGGGGCGGGCGGCGGCGAGCTCCTCGACGAGGCTGGAGCGCGACTGGATCGACCAGCGCCGGCCGACCAGCAGCAGCGTGGTCATGCCGCAGGCGACGTCGAGGAAGATGTCCGGCCCGGAGCCGCCGAACATCGGCGGGGTGAAGAAGCCCGACTCCGAGAGCCAGCCGGGCCGCCCGGCGTCGGTGAACAGCAGCGCGCCGAGCGACCAGACGAAGGCGGCGGCCACGGCGATCGAGCTCGCCCCGTCGAGGGCGGTCGCGCCGCGGCGCACGCCGCCGGCCAGGGCGCGGTGGAACGGCCAGGCGCACCAGGTGACCACGGGCAGCGACAGCGCGAGGGTGACCCACTGCCAGTAGTCGAACTGCCAGCCGGTCACGAGGCTGAGCAGCAGCACCGGCACGGTCAAAATCACGGCGGTGACCAGGCGCGGGGTCGTGATCAGCCCGCGGGCGGTGTAGAGGACGTCGCGGCTCGCGCCGAGGTTGCCGCGGCGCGCGGCGTGCGCGACGGTCGCCGAGGCGGGCGCGCCGTTGGTGCGGCGCTCGGCCTCGGCGTCCTCGCGGGCGGCGGCGCGCAGCCAGCCCTCGCGGCGGGCGCGCTGCAGGGCGCGCTCCTCGCCGACGGAGCGGCGCACGGGCCGCCGGTTGCGGCGCACCCGGGCGTGCCGGGTCTGCTCGAGCTGCTCCACGCGTCGGCGCGTGGCCGGCGTCGGGGTGGCGGTGAGCCCGAACTGCGCGAAGATCGCCGTGAGGCGCTCCCCCGGAATTTCCGACGGCGCGCTGACCCACGCCCTGGCGTCCGGGTAGATGATGCGCGCATGGACGCCGGGGACGGCCTCCAGGGCGGCGACGAGGTGCTCGACGTCGCTGGCGTCGACGGTCTCCTCGCCCAGGCCCTTCAGGTCGAAGGCCCAGGAGACGAGGGTGACCACGTCGTCCTCGACCTCGACGCCGGCGCGGGCGGCGGCGTGCCGGGCGCGCTGGATGACCTGGTCGAGGCCCTCGCCGGACGGCGGCGTCTGCTCCGCGCGGGCCGCCTGCTCCTCTGCGCTCACCCCGTCTCCGCCTCCTTGCGTGTGTCTCGGGTGTCCCGGGTGTCTCCCGGCGTCGGCCGGTGTGCGTCCGGTTACCGGGCGTTTCCCGGCCGGTTGATCCGTTCCACTGTAGACCGCCCGGACACGAAACGCCCGCCCGACCGGAGATCCGGCGGGCGGGTGCGGGCGCTGGCGGGGCCGACCGGGCGTCACCGCTGTCGGCCCCCGGCCCGGGGCGCTAGGCGCCCGGGGTGTCGACGCCGCTGTGGTAACGGATGAAGCCGTTGGCGTCGGGGCGGAACATCGCCACCGCGGCGGCGGCGAAGACGACCAGGCTCAGCAGCACCGCCGGGCCGACGACCTTGGCCACCAGCGCGATCATGTTGCCCACCACGAGCAGCACCAGGAACACAGCCACCCAGCGCCGCCAGACGCGCGAGCCGGCGCGCACCTGCGGGGCGCACAGGCCGACCAGCAGCGCGCCGACGAGATTGAACCAGGCGACGAAGCGCATGTTGGAGCGCACGTTCTCGGCGTGCTCAGCGTTCCACTCGACGATCTCCTGCGGCACGTCGGTGGTCAGCAGCATCAGGCCGGCCACGGCGCACAGCACGGCCCCGGCGGCGAGCAGCCAGTAGGCCACGTCGAGCGAGCGCGGCCGCCCGGACTCCGGGTCGTAGTGGTAGTCGCGGTTCGGGTCGGGCCGGTTTCCCCCGCTGGCGGGGGTCGGGAACATCGTCACGGCGGATCCTCTCTCAGCGGTTGCCCGGGTCGGTCCAGGTGCGGTCCTGCTCGGCGGCGGCCTCGGCCGTCCAGCGCACCGTCTCCGAGTTGAAGATGTACACCAGCGCCAGGGCCGCGGCCACCCCGGCGAGCACCTGCACCGAGCCGTCGACGGCGAGCAGCGCGACGGGGATGGAACCGGCCCCTGCCGCGCCGACGCCGAAGAGGGCGACGGCCCGGATGACCAGGTAGATGCTGAAGAACATCAGCAGCCGGCGCGAGCCGTCGGACCAGCGGTGGCGCCGGGCGATCATCACCGTGGCCCACAGCAGGATCAGCTGGATGGCGATGCCGACCAGCGCCGAGAAGCCCGCGGAGGCGTATACGGCCACGTCCAGCATCTGCGGGGAGACGTCCGCGCCCTCGGTCTGCTCGAGGGTCTCGCGGGCCATGGTGCGCAGCGCGCCCGGGTCCGCGAGCACGCCGGCCACGCTGAGCAGCTGGTGCAGGATCTCCAGGCCGACGATGCCGCGCCACAGCGCGACGAGGATGCGCACCGCCTCCGGCGGCCGCTTGGCGTCCTCCTTGCGGGACTTGCTGCCCTTGCCCGACGTGCCGGCTACACCGGTCGAGCCGGCCGTGCCCGGGGCACCGGGCGCGCCGGAGCCGTTGTCCACGGCGGCAGGCGCGTCGGCCGGCGCCTGCGGGGCGCCGGACCCCGTCCCCGGGGTGCCCGGCGCTCCCCGGCGGTCGTCTCCGGTGGTCATCAGGTGCTCCTCCTTCGTCCGCGGCGCACCACGGCCCCACGTTACGCAGGACGCCGCGCAGCGCGGCGTCGTCAATTCAACTCCGCGGCGTCAGTCGCGGGCGAGCGCGCGGGCGGCGTCGACGGCGAAGTAGGTCAGGATCTGGTCGGCGCCGGCGCGCTTGATGGAGGTCAGCGACTCCATCATCACGCGGTCCAGGTCGATCCAGCCGTTGGCGGCGGCCGCGTGGATCATCGCGTACTCGCCGGAGACCTGGTAGGCCGCGACCGGCACCGGGCTCGAGGTGGCGAGCTCGTGCAGGATGTCGAGGTACGGCAGGGCCGGCTTGACCATGACGATGTCGGCGCCCTCCTCGATGTCCAGCTGGGTCTCCAGCATCGACTCGCGCGCGTTGGCCGGGTCCTGCTGGTAGGTGCGGCGGTCGCCCTTTAGCGAGCTGCCCACGGCGTCGCGGAAGGGGCCGAAGAACGCGGAGGCGTACTTGGCGGAGTAGGCCATGATCGCCACGTCCTCGAAGCCCTCGGAATCCAGCGCCTCGCGGATCACGCGGATCTGGCCGTCCATCATGCCCGAGGGGCTGACGATGTGGGCGCCGGCCTCGGCCTGGGCGACGGCCATGGCCTGGTAGAGCGGCAGGGTCGCGTCGTTGTCGACATAGGAGTTTCCGTGGCGGTCCTCGCTGAGCGAGCCGCAGTGGCCGTGGTCGGTGAACTCGTCGAGGCAGGTGTCGGCCATGACGATGACCTCGTCGCCGAACTCCTCGCGCAGGGCGGCCACGCCGCGGTTGAGGATGCCGTCCTCGCGCCAGGCGACCGAGCCGGTGGCGTCCTTGTCCCCGTCACGCGGCACGCCGAAGAGGTCCACGCAACGCACGCCGGCGTCCAGGGCCTCGTGCACGGCGGCCTTGAGCGAGTCGATCGTGTGCTGGTACTGGCCCGGCATCGAGGGGATCTCGCGGGCGGCGTCGATGCCGTCGGCGACGAACATCGGCAGGATGAAGTCGCGCGGGTCGAGGCGGGTCTCCGCGACCATGCCGCGCATCGCCGGGGTGGTGCGCAGGCGGCGCGGGCGGCGGACAGGCACGGTCAGCGGGAAGGTCTTGTCCGGCTGCGGGGTGGGGGTGGACACGGTGAAAGGCGCCTTCTTTCTCGGGTTGCGGTCTTGCTTACCCGACCATCTTAGGTACTCCCCCGCGGCGCGGCCGGGCGGGGCGTTTCCGCCGCGGCCCCGGGCGTGCTACTTCGAGGCGTCCTTGCCGGCGTTCTTCCCGGCGTCCTTCGCCGTGCTTTCCGACGCCTCGTGCGCCGCGCCCTTGGAGGTGCGCTTGCGGCTGCGGCGCTTCTTGCGCGGCGGCGGCAGCTTGCGGGCGGCGCGCAGCGCGGCGACGTGGTCGGCCAGCGAGTCGACCAGGTGCGGGATGTCGGAGACCTCCGGCACGACGTCGACGCGCAGCCCCTGCTCGCGCACGGCCTGCGCCGTGGACGGGCCGATCGCCGCGATGACGGTGCGCTGGTGGGGCTTGCCGGCGATGCCGACGAGGTTCTTCACCGTCGACGGGGAGGTGAAGCACACCGCGTCGAAGCCGCCGGACTTGATCATGTCGCGGATGTCCGCGCTCGGCGGCGCGGCACGGACGGTGCGGTAGGCCACGACGTCGTCGATCTCCCAGCCGAGGCCCTCGAGGCCTTCGACGAGGGTGTCGGCGGCGATGTCGGCGCGCGGCAGCAGCACGCGGCCGACCGGGTCGAGGTCCTCGACGTACTCCGGGAAGACGTCGATGAGGCCGAGCGCGTTCTGCTTGGTCGCCGGGGGCACGACCTCGGGGGCCAGGCCCTGCACGCGCAGCGCCTCGGCGGTCTTGCGGCCGACGGCGCCGAGGTGGATGCCGGCGAAGGCGCGCGCGTCGAGCCCGAACTCGGAGATCTTGCGCCACACGGCGTTGACCGCGTTGACGGAGGTGAAGATCACCCACTGGTAGCGGCCCTCGACGATGC
Organism: Corynebacterium sp. MSK006; assembly: GCF_030232385.1. Taxonomy (NCBI): domain Bacteria; kingdom Bacillati; phylum Actinomycetota; class Actinomycetes; order Mycobacteriales; family Corynebacteriaceae; genus Corynebacterium; species Corynebacterium sp. MSK006. The sequence continues at coordinate 44,029 of NZ_JASPJZ010000016.1, read as the reverse complement.
CCTTGATGGCGCGCTCCATCTGGTTGGGGTTGCGCGGCGGCTCCAGGGAGATCGTCGGCACCTCCTGCGGGATCGCGCCGTGCGAGGCCAGGCGCGCGCTCATCGGCGCGGCCTGCGACTTCGCGCGCGGCACGAGCACCCGCCAGCCGTAGAGCGGGCGGTTCTCCCACCAGGAGTACTTCGAGCGCGAGTCGACGGCGGTGCCCAGGGTCGCCACGAGCTGGCCGTCGAGCTCGGTGTCGAGGCGGCCCAGCGTCCCCAGGGTGGCGTCGACGGTGCGCTGCAGCCGGGTGGTGCCGTTGACCGTCACGGAGGCGGGCATCGCGGCGGGCAGGCCGCGGTCGAGCAGCTCGGCGGCGATGGTGGGCAGGTCCTCGCGGGTGGCCTGCAGCACGAGCGGCTGCGGCGCGGAGGCCAGCTGGTCCCAGTCGACGTCGCCGTCGGTGACGTCGGTCTCGGTGAAGGTGGAGCCGAGCGCGATGCCCGCGTAGGCCGGCACCGTCGAGGGCAGCGACATGCCGGGCACGACCTGGAAGTCGGCGTCGGCGGCGGCCACGGCGTTGATCTCGGCGAGCACGCCCTCGCGCGAGAGCGGGTTGCCGGTGACGAGGCGCACGACGTTCTCGCCCCCGGCGGTCAGCTCGACGAGCCGCTTGGCGACGTCCCGGGGGTCGTCGCAGGCGAGCTCCTCCACCTCGGCGGCCGTCGGCGGCGCCGGGCGGGGCGGGCGGCGGCGGGCACCGCCGGCCTTGGTCTCCTCGACGAGGCGCTTGTAGGCCTCCTCGGCGGCGTCGATCTTCTCCTGCGGGACGGGCAGCGCGCTCGCGACGACCGCGCGCACGCCGTCGAGGACCTCGGGTTCCACCAGCGCGGTGGCCGTGTGGGCGAGCACCTCGCGGGCGCGGACGGTCAGCAGGTCGGAGTTGCCTGGGCCGGCGCCGACGAAGACGACCGTGCCCTGGGGCTGGGGGGACTCCTGCTGGGCCATGCTCATGTACTTCTTTTCTCGCTCGCGGACGGGGACCGGGCACCGGGTGCGGGACGCCGCGTCCGTCGCGGCCGGCGGGCGGCGCGACGGGTGCCCTCCACCCCACGGACCGCGTCTCCGGGGTGCGTGTGTCGGGCGTCCCCGTGATGGGCAGTAGTACGGCCCGCCGGTTCGACGGGCCGTAAGAGGCGACCCCGTGGGCCGCCACTCCATCACTATGTGGTATACACACCATAATTTAGCGGGCGGCAAATGAAAAACCGTCGCCCGCGGGCGGCCCCGGCTTTTCCTTATTATCTGGGCCGCTTTCCGACGTCCCCGTGGTCGCCGTCGGCGGTGCCGGCGCCGTATGCGCGTGGGCGCAGGCCGCCCCTGGAGGCCCCGCCGGACGGCCTAGTCGCCGCCGTCTGCGTCAGCGTCCGGGTCGGCGAGGCCGGCGAGCTCGCGCAGGCGCCGCGCGTACTCCTCGGCGTCCGGGGTGGAGACGACGATGCGCCCCACGGTCACGCCCTCGAGGTCGACGGCGACGCCGGGCCGCGGGCGGCCGGTGGTGCCGTGACAGACGGCGAAGACGGGGCCGGCCCCGGGGGCGTCGGGAGCATCGAAGGTGCCCGTGACGGTCACCCCGCGGATGCGGGTGGCGGGCACGCGCTCGCCGCGGGCGACGGCCGGGTCGGCGAAGACGTCCTCGAGCACCTCCACGCCGGACACGGCGCGCAGCGGCACGCTCAGGTCCGAGCGGTGCGCGGCGAGTTTCTCCCACCACTCCAGCTCGACGGTCAGTCTCCGGTCGGAGATCTCCAGGCGGGCCACGGCGTCACTCCCCCGCCGTCATTCGGTGCCGAGGAGCTCGGCGGCCCCGTCGGCGAAGAGGCGCTCGGCGAGCTGCTCGCCGAGGGCGCGCGCGGTGCGCGGGTCGGCCTCGGCCTCGCCCTCGGCGCGCAGGGAGCGCGAGCCGTCGAGGGCGAAGACCCCGGCCTTCAGGTGCACGCGGTCGCCGTCGATGACGGCGTGGGCGGCCACCGGCGCGGTGCAGCCGGCCTCGAGGCGGGCGAGCACGCCGCGCTCGGCGAGGGCCGCGACGGTGGAGTCGCGGCAGATCAGGGAGTCGATCGCCGCGCGGGTGTCCTCGTCGTCGGCGCGGCACTCGACGGCCAGCGCGCCCTGGGCGGGCGCCGGCATGACCCGGTCGGTGTCGAAGACCTCGGTGGCGCGCCCGCCCTGGCCCATGCGGACCAGGCCGGCGTAGGCGAGGACGACGGCGTCGAGCTCGCCGGAGGTGACCTTGCCCATGCGGGTGTCGATGTTGCCGCGCAGCGGGCGGATGTCCAGGTCCGGGCGGTGCGCCTTGAGCTGGGAGATGCGCCGCGGCGCGCCGGTGCCGACCTTCGCGCCCTCGGGCAGGGTGTCCAGGGGCAGCCCGTCGCGGGCGATGAGCGCCTCGCGCGGGTCCTCGCGGCGCGGGACCACCAGGTGGAAGCGCTCGTCGGGGGCCGTCGGCAGGTCCTTGTGGGAGTGCACGGCGATGTCGCACTCGCCGCTGGCCAGCGCGGCGCGCAGCCGCTGGGTGAACACGCCCACGCCGATGCGCTCGACGGGGGCCATGTTGACGTCACCGTGCGTGGTGACGATGTGGAGCTCGGCGTCCCACCCGGCCTCCGTCAGGTCATCGCGGATGTGGCCGGCCTGCGTGGTGGCCAGGCCGCTGCCCCGGGTACCGATCTGGAGGATGTGGTGGTCGTCGCTCATGCAGTCTCCTTGCGTTCGGCGTGCCGGCCCTCCTCGTCGGACCGGCTGCGGAAGTCGCCGGCGGGCAGGTGCGCGGCGGGCACCGCGACGCTGCGGTCGGCGTCACCTGCGTAGTCTAGCCCGAACAGCTCCTGCAGGGCGGTGTCGTAGGAGACGGTGCCGGACTCGACGGCGAGCTGCTTGACGCGCACCGTCGGCTGGTGCAGCAGCTTGTCGACGACGCGGTGCACCGCGCGCGAGGCTGCGGAGAACTCGTCCTCGGTCAGCTCCGGGGTACGGTTGCGCAGGCGCTTCAGCTCGGCCTCAGCCAGCTCGTTGGCGTGGCGGCGCAGGGCGGCCACGGCGGGCACGACGTCGCGCACGCGCTGCTCGGAGGAGTAGGAGCGCAGCTCCTCGGAGATGATCGCCTCGGCCTCGCGGCGGGCGTCGGACTTGTCGTCCTCGGCGTCGCGGGCGGCGCGCAGGCCCTCGATGTTGATCAGGCCGGCGTTGCGGCAGTCCGCCACGCCCGGGTCGATGTCGCGCGGCATGGACAGGTCGACGAGCACGAGCCTCCGGCCGGCGGCGTCGACGTCGTCGCGGGTGACGGTGAAGGTGCCGGCGCCGGTGGCGGAGACGACCAGGTCGACGCCGGAGAGGGCTGCGGCGCGGTCGGCGAAGTCGACGACCTCGGCGGCCACCCCGGCCTGGCGGGAGTGCTCGGCGAGGCGCTCGGCACGCATCCGGGTGCGGTTGGCGATGACCAGCGAGTCGACGCCGAGGCGGCCCAGGTGGGTCGCGGCCAGCGAGGCCATCGCCCCGGCGCCCAGCACGAGCGCGCGGCGCCCGGTCAGCGGACGGTCGGCGCCGGCGGTGTCAGCGCCGGCGTCTGCGGCATCCCCACCGGAGACGGCGCCGTCGGCACCGGCGGCGCCCACCGGGGCGTCGTCAATCGCGGGCAGGATGTCCAGGGCGTGGTCGAGCGCGTAGGTGACCATGGAGGCCCCGGCGTCGTCGATCGCGGTCTCGGAGTGCACGCGCTTGCCGGCGTGCAGCGAGGCCTGCGCCAGGGAGTGCAGGCGCGGGCCGACGCTGCCGGCCTCGGCGGCGTCCTGGTAGGCGGCGCGGACCTGGCCGATGATCTGCTGCTCGCCGGTGACCATGGAGTCCAGGCCGGCGGTGACGGTCATGACGTGCTCGGCGGCGGCGTCGCCGTAGCGCACGTAGAGGTAGCTGCGCAGGGTCTCCAGGTCGACGCCGGAGACGTCGTGGAGCATGTTGAAGATGTCCTGCACACCCTTGTGGAATCCGCTGGTCACGGCGTAGACCTCGAACCGGTTGCAGGTCGAGACGATCATCGCCTCGGAGACCGACGGGCCGTCGAGGAGCTCCTCGGCGGCGGAGTGCTTGGTCTCCGTGTCCATGCTCAGCCGCTCGAGAAGGGACACGGGCGCGGACCGGTGGGACATTCCGACCACGAGCACGCTCACGTTTAACTCACCGCTTTCCTGGGCCGCCTGCTCCACCGCCGACGCCCGGCCGGTGCGCGTCTCCGACGGCTCCTCCACCCCACGCGCGCGAGGGTCCGCCCCGCACACGATAGGTAAATCAATCCAATGGTTTAAATTTTAATAGGCCGGAGAGGCTAGGACAACAAAGCTCGGCCTAACTCGTCGTTGTCCACTTCCCAGGCGGCGAACTCCTCGCCGTCGAGCACCACGACCGGCACCCGGTCGCCGTACTCCTGCGCCAGCTCCGGGTCGGCGTCGACGTCCCGGACGGCCAGCCAGGCCCCGGCTCCGGCGACGACGTCACGGATCTGGTCGAGCACCCGCAGGCACGAACCGCAGCCGGCCCGCACCATGAGTTCCACCCGGTGGTCGTTCACCCGCGCGCCTCCTCGCGGCGCCCGCGGCGCCCCTCGATCCTGAAAGTCAGACATTCAATAAGTACCACCCCCGCCGGGCGAACGCAGAGTGAGGCCGACCTATTCCACGACCCCGCGGCAGCAGGCAAAACGCACGGTCGACACCCCCGTGGGCGGCGCACCGCGCCGCCGAACCCGCGCACGGACGCCGCGGGGGCCGCGCACGCGGGGGCGACGGACGTCGGCAAGCGGAGACGGTCTCGACGCGCGTACCCGGACGCATGCGGCCTACGATGGTGGGGTGCGGCGACCGTCGCGAGGGCGGCCGCCACCGCATGGCGCCGGCCGCCCGAGTCCGCCGCGCGCCCGCAGCCCCCGAACCGCCGACCCGCCGCAGAAAGGCGCCGACACGTGACATCCCAGGTCCCGTCCCGCTTTCCGGGCAATCCGAGGGACTTTCTCGCCCAGTGGTCCGCCAGCCGGGGAAATCTGCGCAACTTCTTCGAGACCACCGCGCTGCCCCCGCTCGACGACGCCGCCCAACAGGCCGCCGGCGAGGCCGCGGCCGCCGCGGCCGTGCGCGAGGTCTTCGGCATCGACCTCGAGGAGTTCGAGCTCGGCGTCGAGTCCGTCTCCGGGTCGATCAAGGCCGCCGGCGGGCTGAAGGTCTCACCCGCGGACCCCGACATCCCCCAGGAGCCGGGCGTGGCCGCCTTCTTCGACGTGGACAACACGCTGATCCAGGGTTCCTCGCTCATCGCCTTCGCGATGGGCCTGGCGCGCAAGCGCTTCTTCACGCTCGGCGAGATCGTCTCGATCGGCTGGAAGCAGCTGAAGTTCCGGCTGACCGGCTCCGAGAACGCCGACGACGTCGCCGAGGGCCGCGCGATGGCCCTCGAGATCATCAAGGACCGGCCCGTCGACGAGATCGTCGCGCTGTGCGAGGAGATCGTCGAGAACAGCATGCAGCAGCGCGCCTTCCCCGGCACCCGCGACCTGGCCGACATGCACCTGGCCGCCGGTCAGCAGGTCTGGCTGGTCTCCGCCACCCCGGTGCAGCTCGCGCAGATCCTCGCGCGCCGCTTCGGGTTCACCGGGGCGCTGGGCACAGTCGCCGAGGTCGAGGACGGCCGCTTCACCGGCCGGCTCGTCGGCGACATCCTGCACGGCCCCGGCAAGAAGCACGCGGTCGCTGCGCTGGCGGCCATCGAGCACCTGGACCTCGAGCGGTGCACGGCCTACTCCGACTCCGTCAACGACATCCCCATGCTGTCGATGGTGGGCACGCCCGTGGCGGTCAACCCGGACCGCAAGCTGCTCGCCGAGGCGCACGCGCGCGGCTGGCAGGTGCGCGACTACCGCAGCCTGCGCAAGGCCGTGCGCACCTACGGGGTGCCGAGCCTGTTCACCGCCGCGTTCAGCATCGCCGGGTGGCGGCTGCGGCGGCGCTGGCGGCGCAGGGGGTAGGGCCGGCGCGGGCTCGCGGCGCGGGTGGACCCGGCGCGGGTGGGGCCGGCCGGACGGCGGAGATAAACCCCCTCAGACACGACGACGGCGCCGCCGCCACCGGGAGGATCCGGGGCGGGCGGCGCCGAGAGGCCGTGCGGGCGCGCTTACTTGCCGAGCTTGCGACGCTGCACGCGGGTACGACGCAGCATCTTGCGGTGCTTCTTCTTCGACATGCGCTTGCGGCGCCACTTGGTCACGGAACCCATGGGGCTTTTCCTCACTTCGTTTGACGATGTTCTCTGCCTGTGCCGCGCCGGGCCAACGGCGGAGACGGCGGGCGACACGAATGCGGTCCAGTGTAGCGGCAGGTCGCCCTGCAACCAAAAGGACCCCGGGTGCCACGGCGCCTGGCGGGCGTCGCGGCTCCCGGGGCCGGGGACCTGTCGGGGCTAGCCGGCGTCGTAGAACGACGCCTCAAGGTACTCGTTGACGGCCGACTCGTGGACCCGGAAGGAGCGCCCGACGCGGACGGCGGGCAGCTCGCCGGAGTGCACGAGACGGTAGACCGTCATCTTGGAGACACGCATGATCTCCGCGACCTCGGCGACCGTCAGGAAGGTCCCTTTATCTTCATTGGCCATAAAACTACCTAACCCTTCAGCAAGTGACGCGCTGCAGGCTTCCCCTCCCGCAGAACGAACACGCACATGCTCGGCCAAGCTTAGCGTGAACGGTGTTACTCGTGCGACCCACGTGCAAGAAAAAATTCTCTGCGCTGGGAGTGACCCACGATTGCGGATGGGACCACTCCCCCGGCCGGGGTGGATCGAAGAGAAGCGGCCGGGGAGCACCCGGAGGCTTCCCGGGCGCCCCTCCGGGCGCGGTAGGTGGCGTTTTATGGGGCGTTTTGTGCGGCGTCGGGCGCTGCTGCGCGCGGTACTCGGCCCCTCGCCGCGCGGCGCGGGGCCGACTACTCCTCGCCGCCCTCCTCGGCCTCCTCGTCGACGGCGCCGAGCTCCGCGGAGCGGCACGCGCAGGCCTCGGTCGCGCGGAAGAACATGCCGCGCAGGCCGGACTCCTCGAGCTGGCGCAGGGCGGCGACGGTGGTGCCGGCCGGCGAGGAGACGGCGGCGCGCAGCACGGCCGGGTCGGCGCCCTCCTGCTCGAGCATGGCGCCGGCGCCCGCGACGGACCCGGCGGCCAGCTGGGTGGCGACCTCGCGGCGCAGGCCCAGCGAGACGCCCGCGTCGACGAGCGCCTCGGCGACCAGGAAGAGATAGGCGGGCGCGGAGCCGGCCAGCGCGGTGACGGCGTCCATGTCGGACTCGGCGACGCGCACGACGTCGCCGACCGAGGAGAGCAGCTCGGCGACGGCGTCGGCGGCCGCGTCGTCAACGTAGCGGCCGGCGGCGATGGCGCTGACGCCCTTGCCCACGGTCATCGGGGTGTTCGGCATGACGCGCACGACGGGCGCGCCGGCGCCCATGGCGGCCTCGAGGGAGGCGAGCGTCACGCCGGCGGCCATGGAGGCGACGGTCGAGGTCGGCTCGTTGTCGTTGACGGTGTCCGCGATCTCCTCGGCCACGGCGAGGGTCTTGTCCGGCTTGACGCACAGGAAGACGATCTCGGCGCCGGTGGCGGCCTCGGAGTTGTCGGTCACGGCGGTCACCCCGTACCGCTCGGTGAGCTCCGCGGAGCGCTCCTCGCGACGGTTCGAGACGGTAACGGTCGCGGGGTCGACTCCGGCGGCGGTCAGGCCGGCGACGAGGGCCTCGCCGATCTTCCCGCATCCGATAACAGCGATTGAAGTCATGCGCACAAGGGTGCCACTACGCACCGCGCAACTCCACCCGAGCGCGCGACCTGCACCGATGCGCGTGCCTGCCGCGATTGACGACGTCCCGTCCCACCCCGTGCGCGCCCCCGCGCCGTCCGTGCGTGAGGCTACGGAAAACGGCGAAACCCGGCCGTCCCACAGGCGGGACGACCGGGTGTCAGGGCCGGGACCGGCGGGCCGGTCGGCGGACGATCAGAGGATCATCGGCAGGTAGGGCCCGAAGGTCATCAGCAGTCCGACGACGGCGGCCAGGCCCATGCTCAGCCCGTCGCGGGCGGTGCGCAGGGCGTGCACGACGCCGACCAGGACGGCCGTGACGGCGAGCGCCAGCACGGCGACCAGGATGCGCGAGAGGCCGGACTCCCAGAGCTGCTGGAAGCCGAGGAAGACGATCGCGCCGACGACGATGCCGAGGACCGCGAGAATGATCACGGAGCCGATGCCGCCGGAGGTCTCCTCGTCGTCTTCGTCGTAGTCGTAGTCGTAGTCGGCGTCCTCGTAGTCGGCCGCGTCGAGGTCGTCGGTGGGGCGATCGGTGCGGGCGTCGGCGTCGTCGCGGACGGCCTGGAGCTCGGTGGTGTGGTCCGAGGTGTCCTCGACGCGGGCGAGCTCGCCGGTCTCGGAGTCGCTCGGCGCGACGGTGGCGGCGGCCGAGCCGGCGGCACCGGTGGCCGTGGCGGCCGCGGCGGTGCCGGAGGTCTTCTTGTCGTTCTCCGGCTTGGCGACCTTCTTGTCCGCGGCGGGCTTGTCGGCCTTGGCCTGCTCCGCTGCCTTCTTCTCGGCGGCGGCCTTGTCAGCAGCCTTCTTGTCGGCCTCGGCCTTCTGGGCCTTCGCTTTTTCGGCAGCCTTCTTGTCGGCCTCCGCCTTTTCGGCGGCGCGCTTCTCGGCGGCGGCCTTCTTCTCAGCCTCCGCCTTCTGAGCGGCGGCCTTCTTCTCAGCCTCCGCCTTTTCAGCGGCCTGCTTCTCGGCGGCGGCCTTCTTCTCGGCGTCGTCGGAGGCCTTGCGGGCGGGCTCGGCCGGCGCGTCGATCGGCACCGAGGAGTGCCGCGACTCGGCGGGCTTCTCGCGGACGCGCGGCATGTTGCCGGTCAGCTCCGCGACGGAGATGCCGCCCTCCTCGAGGCTGCGGCGGTGGCGCCGCCGGCGGGACGACGATCCCGAGCCGGACCCGTCGCCGGAGCGGGCGAGAAGCTCGGCAACGGTCAGCTGCTGCTTCCCCTCCTGGCTGTCCTTGTCGCTCATGGTGTCCCTTTCTATTCGAGGCCCTTGTCGATGCGCTGCAGGATGACACCCTCACGCAGCGCCCACGGGCAGATGTCGAGCTCCTCGAGGCCGAGGGCACGCATGGACGCCTCCGCGACCAGCGCACCGGCGACGATCTGGTGCGAGCGGTCGGCGCTGACACCCTCGAGCTCCGCGCGGTCGCTGGCCGTCATGCGCGAGATGAACGCGATGAGCTGGCGCAGGCCGGGGGCGGTCAGGGTCCGCTTGGTGAAGGGGCCGGCCGAGGACGGCGCTGCACCGGTGAGGCGGGCGAGCGTGCGGAAGGTCTTCGAGGTCGCCGCAGCCACGCGCGGCTCGCCGAAGGCGCGCATCATCTTCGCGGGCTCGGCGAGCTCGGCGTCGATGTAGTCGCGCAGCAGGTTGATCTTCTTGCGCTCGGGCGGGTCCGTGTCGAACCACGCGTGGGTCAGGCGGCCGGCGCCCAGGTCGAGCGAGTACGCCACGTCGGGGTGCTCGTCGGAGCCGGTGCTGATCTCGAGCGAGCCGCCGCCGATGTCAAGGTTGGCGATCCGCCCGGCCGACCAGCCGTACCAACGGCGCGCGGCGAGGAACGTCAGGCGCGCCTCGTCCTCGCCGGAGAGGATCTCGAGCGTGATGCCCGTCTTCTTGGCGACGTGCTCGATGACCTCCTTCCGGTTGGTCGCCGATCGCACGGCCGACGTGGCGAAGGGGATCACCTCGTCGCACCCGAGCTGCTGGGAGAGCTCGGCGGCCTCGGAGACCGCCTTGGTCAGCTTCTTCAGCCCGCGCTCGTCGATCGCTCCGTCGTCGTCGACGAGCTCGACGAGCCGCAACGACGTCTTCCAGTCACTCATCGGGGTCGGCCGGCCACCGGCCGTCGCATCGACCGCCACGAGGTGGACAGTGTTGCTGCCCACGTCCAATACACCTAGTCGCACACCCATCAGGGTAGACGGTCTACCGTAAGCAGGTGTGAATCACCCGCAGTCGACCCCGGTGTTCCTCGGCTTCCCGGAGGCGTCCCCGGCCGGCCGCTCCATCACCGCCGGCCGTGAGGTGCCCCCGGACTTCGCCCGGGAGATCTTTGAGTTCCCCGACCCCGAGGACCCCCAGCACGTCTTCTCCGTGGACCTGACCTGGGTCGAGTCGTACTGGGAGTGCGCCTTCGGCACCCCGGAGTGCCACGGCATCGACGCCGCCCTCCCCGAGGTCGGCTGCTGCGTGCACGGCGCCTTCCTCAGCGACGAGGCCGACCGGGAGAATCTGGTCGAGCGTGTCGCGCAGATGCCGGCGCGCTTCTGGCAGCTGCGCCCCGAGGGCACCGACGACTGGCTGGCGGGCACCGGCGACTACGCCGGAGTGGCCGTCGAGGCCGAGATCGAGCCGTGGCTGGTCTGGGACGAGCTCGACGACGAGGACGGCGAGCCCGAGCCCGCCCTGAAGACGAAGGTCGTCGACGGGGCGTGCATCTTCGCCAACCGCGCTGGCTGGGCGACGGGCGCCGGCTGCGCGCTGCACCAGTGGGCCGTCGCGCAAGGCGTCGACATCACCGAGGCCAAGCCCGAGGTCTGCTGGCAGGTGCCCTTCAACCGCGACGAGCGCTGGGTCACCCGCGACGACGGCCGGGAGATCCTGCGCACCGTCATCGGCGAGTACGAGCGGCGCACCTGGGGCGACGGCGGCGAGGACCTCGACTGGTGGTGCACGGGCGCGCCGCGCTGCCACACCGCCGAGCGCCCCGTCTGGCAGCACCAGGAGTCGGAGCTGCGCGGCCTGATGGGCGACGCCGCCTACGAGCGGCTCGCCGAGCACTGCCGCGAGCGCGCCCGCCTGCGCGAGGCCGCCGCGGCCGCCGTCGAGGATCCCACGGTCGCCTGGCCGGCGCACCCCGCCACCCGCGCCAACCTCGAGTCGCGGAGCTAGCCAGAGCACGCTCCCTGCGCAGGCCCCGCCCGACACGGGGACACCCGCCGACGCACACCGACGCCCCTTCCCCGCGGCGCCGCGGGGCGCCGCCCCACGCACCTCGCCACAGGTGCGCGCCTGGGCGCGCTGCGGGACGTCGTCAATTGACGACGCCGCGCCCCGCCCCGAGCGCGCGAAAGTCCCGCTCCGCCGGGTGGGCGGGCGGGACGGTGACCGGGCCCGACCGGCTCAGGCCTCGAACTTGTAGCCCAGGCCGCGGACCGTGACGAGGTTGCGCGGGCGGGAGGGCACCTGCTCGATCTTCGAGCGCAGACGCTTGACGTGCACGTCGAGGGTCTTGGTGTCGCCGACGTAGTCCGCGCCCCAGATGCGGTCGATCAGCTGGCCGCGGGTGAGCACGCGCCCGGCGTTGCGCAGCAGGTACTCGAGCAGGTCGAACTCCTTGAGCGGCATGTTGACCGGCTCGCCGTCGACGGTGACGGTGTGGCGCTCGACGTCCATGCGCACGCGGCCGACCTCGAGGACGCGCTCGGGCTCCTCCTCGGACTCCTCGGTGTCGACGGCCTGGCGGCGCAGGACGGCGCGGATGCGGGCGATCAGCTCGCGCGAGGAGTACGGTTTGGTCACGTAGTCGTCGGCGCCCAGCTCGAGGCCGACGACCTTGTCGATCTCGGAGTCGCGCGCGGTGACCATGATCACCGGGACGTTCGAGGTGGTGCGCAGCTGCTTGCACACGTCGGTGCCGGACATGCCCGGCAGCATCAGGTCGAGCAGGACGATGTCGATGTCGTGGGCCTCGAACTCCTCGAGGGCGGTCGGGCCGTCGCCGGCGATGACCGTCTCGAAACCCTCCTTGTTCAGCAGGAAGGCCAGCGGATCCGCCAGTGACTCCTCGTCTTCGACGATGAGGATGGTGGTCATTGTGTCTTGTCCTTTCTCCTGGCGGTCACCCGCGAGACCGCCTTGCGCAGCGGTCCGTCTGCCTGCTGTTCACCATGGTCATCCCGTCCGTCCCGGCCGCCACGTCCGTCACGGTCGGCGCCGCCCGTCGACCCGGCCTTGCCGGGGTGACCGGCCTTGCCGACCCTGCCGGCCGCGGCCTGCCTCGCCTGGCGGCCCGGACGGTCCGGTCCACCGACGACGTCCTCGGCCGCCGGGTGGTCCGGGTCTGCCGGGTCGGCGGAGTCCTCGGGACGGTAGATGGGAAGTTCCACGGTGAAGGTCGAACCCGTGCCCGGTTTCGACCACAACCTAATGTTACCGCCGTGGTTGGCGACGACGTGTTTGACGATGGCCAGCCCCAGTCCGGTGCCGCCCGTGGAACGCGACCGGGCCTTGTCCACGCGGAAGAAACGCTCGAAGACGCGCTTCTGATCCTCGGCGTCGATGCCGATGCCGCGGTCGGTCACGCGGATCTGGATGACGTCGCTGTCCACGATCTTCTGCGTCAGGGAGACCGGCATGGACTCCGAGGAGTAGTGGATCGCGTTCGACACCAGGTTCGACACGGCGGTGACCAGCAGCGACTTGTCGCCGTTGACGTAGACGCCGGAGCGCTTGCCGCGGGTCAGGGTCATCTTGTGGTTCTCGGCGGCCAGCTGGTTGCGGGCGATGGCCTCGTCGATGACGGCGTCGACGGAGACGGGCTCCATCTCGGGCAGGGCCTCGGCGCCCTGCAGCTTGGACAGGCTGATCAGCTCGGTGATCAGGTCCGACATGCGCAGTGCCTCGGTGTGCAGGCGCTTGCCGAAGTACTGGACCTGCTCGGGGTCCTCGGCGGACTCGGTGAGCGCCTCGGCGAGCAGCGCCATACCGCCGACCGGGGTCTTGAGCTCGTGGGAGACGTTGGCCACGAAGTCGCGGCGGGCGTTCTCCATGCGCACGTTCTCGGACTCGTCGGTGCCGTAGACGATGGTGAAGCGGTCGTCGACCAGCGTCAGCGGCTTGACCACCACGCGCACCGAGGTCACCCGCGAGCCGGTGCGCCGCTCTGGCAGGTTGAGGTCGAGGGTGTGGGTCTCCTTGTCCTCGTAGGCGCGCAGCGCGAGCTCCCACACCTCGGGCAGCACGCTGCGTTCGTGGACGAGGCTCATCTCGTGGGCCCAGCCGTTGGAGAGCACCACCTCGCCCCCGCGGTCAAGGACGACGATGCCCGTCGGCGAGCCCTGGATCGCCAGGTGGAGCACCTGGCTGACCGTGGTGACCTGGTTCTCCTCGAGCGTGGCGGCCGAGCGGTAGCGCCGCAGGTGACGACGCAGGAACGCCAGAAGTGGCGGGAGCAGCCCTGCGAGGGCCGCCCCCGCCACGAAAGCGAGGAGGATCTGCCAGGTCAAGACGGAATTTGTTCCGTTACTTACCCTGCGAGGCGACGGCGGCGGCGCCGGCGGCGGCGGCCTCGGGATCCAGGTAGGTGCCGCCCGGGTTGGCGACGGAGCCGTCCTCGTTGATCTCGTAGACCAGCGGCTGGCCGGTCGGGATGTTCAGACCGGCGATGTCGTCGTCGGAGATGTTGTCCAGGTACTTGACCAGGGCGCGCAGGGAGTTGCCGTGCGCGGCGACGAGGACCTGCTCGCCCTTGGCGGCGCGCGGCAGGATGTTGTCGGTGAAGTACGGGACGAAGCGGGCGACGACGTCCTTGAGGCACTCGGTCAGCGGGACCTGCGGCAGGTTGTAGTAGCGCGGGTCGCCGACCTGGGAGTACTCGTTGTCGGCGTCGATCTCCGGCGGCGGGGTGCCGTAGGAGCGGCGCCACTCCATGAACTGCTCCTCGCCGAACTTCTCGCGGATCTCGGCCTTGTTCAGACCCTGCAGCTTGCCGTAGTGGCGCTCGTTGAGGCGCCAGTTGCGGATGACGGGGATCCAGTGGCGGTCGGCCGCGTCCAGCGCCAGGTTGGCGGTGGAGATCGCGCGGCGCAGCAGGGAGGTGTAGACGACGTCCGGCAGGACGCCCTTCTCCTTGAGGAGCTTGCCGCCGGCGATGGCCTCCTGGCGGCCCTTCTCGGTCAGGTTGACGTCGACCCAGCCGGTGAACTGGTTGGACTCGTTCCATTCGCTCTGGCCGTGCCGGAGCAGAATCAGCTTTCCGTTGCTCATGGCGACCATTCTGCCATGTTTTTGCCCGTCTCGCCGCCCACGGGTGCCCGACCGGGCATATCCGGACATTTACGACGGCGCGTCTGCCCTACCGCCGCGCCCGACGCGCGTCGTGGGCGCTTTCCGAGGCCCCCGCGGCACCCCCGCGGCGTTCCCGTGCAGCGTCGGCGTGTCCGTACGGGCGGAATCGGACAGTGCGAGAATTGTGCGGGGACCACGGCGGAGCGCACCGTTCATGCGCGGGAACGTGGCCGGCGGTCGATGCGGACGGGCACGTGGGTGGACGCACCGTTCATGCGCGCGGGAACGTGGCCCGCCAGGCACACGGCACGGGAACCGCGCACGGCGTGGGACACGCACGGAACGGGAACCGCGCACGGCGTGGGGCGCGGCGTCGGAAATCACCGGCGGCGCCGGGAGCTGAACTTCTAGCCGGCGGCGTTGCGCTCCTGGCAGTCCGGCACGCCGCGGTTGACCAGCGGGCGGTAGACGTCGAGCAGCGCGTCGGCGCTGGCAGCCCAGGAGAACTCGGCGGCGTGGCCGACGGCGGCCTCACCCATGCGGATGCGACGCTCGTCGTCGTCGAGGAGCTCGCCGAGGGCGCGGGCCCAGTCGGCCGGGTCGTGGCCGTCGACGAGCAGACCTGTCTCCCCGTCCGCGACGGCGTAGGGCAGCCCACCGACGCGCGCGGCGACGACCGGGGTGCCCGAGGCCTGCCCCTCGAGGGCGACCAGGCCGAAGGACTCGTTGTAGCTGGGCACGGCCACGATGTCGGCGGCGCGGTAGATGCCGACGAGCTCCTCCGGCGGGCGCGGGTCGAGGAAGCGGACCACACCGGCCGCGCCGAGCTCCTCGGCCAGGCGATGGTATTGCTCGGTCGTCGCCCGCGTGCCCGAGGCCCCACCACAGACGAGCACGCGCAGCGGACGGTCGGGGCGGGCGGCGACCATCTCGGCGGCGGCGCGGATGAGCACCTGCGGCCCCTTGAACTCCTGGAGCCGGCCGACGAAGGCGACCACCTTCGCCTGCATCGGCACGCCCAGCTCGCGGCGGGCGCGCTCGGTGTTGCGGTCGGTGCCCGGGGTGTAGAGCTCGGTGTCCGCACCCGGGGAAACGACGGCGATGTCGCGGCCCTGGGCGTCGTAGTGGGACATCAGGTCGCGCGCCTCCTCCTCGGTGTTGACGACCAGGCAGTCGGCGTTGTCGACGATCTGCTGCTCGCAGATGCGCCGCGCCTCGCTCTCCGCGGTGTCGCCCGCCGAGCGCGAGAGGTTCTTCACGGCCGCCAGGGTGTGCGCCGTGTGCACCTGCGGCACGCCCCACAGGTCGCGCAGCAGCCAGCCGACCTGCCCCGAGAGCCAGTAGTGCGAGTGGATCAGGTCGTAGCTCAGCCCCTCGCAGCGGGCGTGGGCGAGCACGCCGCCGGTGAAGGCCGCCAGCTGCGTCGACAGCTCCTCCTTGGCCAGCCCCTCGTAGGGGCCGGCGACGACGTTGACCACGTCGTAGTTGTCCTCGACGTGGACCACCTCGCCCTGGCTCGGCCGGGTCGCCCGCGTGTAGACGTCCACCTGCACGCCCTTGCGCGCGAGCTCGCGGGCCGTGGCGTGGACGTAGACGTTCATGCCGCCGGCGTCGCCCGTGCCCGGCTGCTCGAGCGGGGAGGTGTGCATGGAGATGATCGCAACGCGCATGCGTTCATCGTACGGCCGTCCGCGGGGCGGGGACGGGGAGTGCGCACCCCTCAGACTGAAGACCACGCGGGGTCACGCTTATACTCGGGGAAACAAGAACTTACGTTCCAGTAACTTCGACACCGACCACGCAAGCGACGACGCCGCACCGCGGCGACCGATCCGTTCACGCCCCGGGCGCGGGGCGCGGGCGTCGGAAAGCGCCACGGCGCACCGCACCCGGACAGGATCCCGGAAGGACCGCCCAGCACATGACCGAGACGACCGACAAAGACCGCATCTGGCTGCAGCACTACGGGGACTGGACCCCGCACCACCTCGACTACGGCGAGACCACGCTGCTCGACATCTACGACAACAACCTCGCCGTGAACCCCGGCAAGCCCGCCACCTGGTTCTTCGGCCGCTCGTTGACCGTCGCGGAGATCGACCGCCAGGTGCGCGCCGCGGCCGCCGGCCTGCGCGCCCTGGGCGTGCGCCCGGGCGACCGCGTGGCCGTCGCGCTGCCGAACTGCCCGCAGCACCTCGTCATTTTCTACGCCGTGCTCAAGCTGGGCGCGACCGTCGTCGAGCACAACCCGCTCTACACCACCCCCGAGCTGCGCGGGCCCTTCCAGGACCACGCCGCGCGCGTCGCCGTCGTCTGGGACAAGGCCGCGCCCGTCTTCGAGCGGCTGCGTGGGCAGTCCGAGCTGGAGACGATCGTCACGGTCAACATGATCGACGAGATGCCGAGGACCATGCAGCTGGCGCTGAAGCTGCCGCTGCCGATGCTGCGCAAGAAGCGCGACCAGCTGACCGCGCCGGCGCCGAACTCGCTGCCCTGGGCGATGCTGCTCTCGCCGCGACTGGGCGGCAACGGCGACGACGTCGAGACCCCCGAGGAGGTCACCCGCGACTCGGTGGCGCTGATCCTCTACACCTCGGGCACCACCGGCTCGCCGAAGGGCGCGCAGCTCAGCCACGGCAACATCTACGCCAACCTGCTGCAGGGCAAGTACTGGGTGCCGGGCCTCGGCGAGCAGCCGGAGCGCATGCTCGCCGCGCTGCCGGGTTTCCACGCCTACGGCATGACCATGAACTACGCGCTGATGATGCTCATCGGCGGCGAGCTCGTGCTGCTGCCGAGCCCGCAGATGGACCTGATCATGGACGTGTTCAAGAAGCATCCGCCGACGTGGATCCCGGGCGTGCCGACCCTCTACGAGAAGATCGTGGAGACCGCCCAGAAGAAGGGCGTGAAGATCGAGGGCGTGCGCAACTCCTTCTCGGGCGCGTCCACGCTGCCGGTCTCGACGGTCCGGCGCTGGGAGGAGATGACCGGCGGACTACTCGTCGAGGGCTACGGGCTGACGGAGACCTCCCCGATCGTGACCGGTAACCCGATGAGCGAGCACCGCCGCCCCGGCTACGTGGGCGTGCCGTTCCCGGACACCGACGTGCGCATCGCCGACCCGGAGAACCTGGACCGCACGATGCCCTACGGCGAGAAGGGCGAGCTGCTGGTCAAGGGCCCGCAGGTGTTCAAGGGCTACCTGAACAACCCGGAGGCCACGGAGAAGAGCTTCCACGACGGCTGGTACCGCACCGGTGACATCGCGGTGATGGAGGAGGACGGCTTCGTCCGCCTGGTGGCCCGCATCAAGGAGGTCATCATCACCGGCGGCTTCAACGTCTACCCGGCCGAGGTCGAGGAGGCGCTGCGCGAGCACCCGGCAATCGAGACCCTCGCCGTGGTGGGCGTGCCGCGTGGCGACGGCTCCGAGTCCGTCGTGGCGTGCGTGACCCTCAACGAGGGCGCGGCGCTGGATCCGGAGGGACTCAAGGAGTTCGCCCGTGAGCGTCTGACCCGCTACAAGGTGCCGCGCACCTTCTACCACTTCGAGGAGCTCGCCCGGGATCAGATGGGCAAGATCCGCCGCCGCGAGGTGCGCGAAGAGCTGCTCAAGATCCTGGAGAAGAACGAGAAGTAGCGAGCCCCGGTAGGCCTGCCCCGCAGGTCTCCGCCAGCCCTGCCCGCTCCGCTCACGCGGAGAAGAGGTAGGGCTGTTCGCCGTCTTCGGGGTCATCGTCTCGGCCGGCGCTGCCCGCGGCGTCGTCGCTGTAGTTGGCGTCGAAGGGCCCGTCGGGTTCCACCGCCCACTCGTCGTCTGCCTGCGCCCACGCCTCGCGGTCACGCTCGGCGCGCAGTTCGTCCAGCAGTTCCTCTTCCTCCCCCGACGGCTGGTCAGTGGGCCCCTCGTCCGACGGTTGGCCGGCGGCGTGCTCCCCCGACGATTGGCCGGCAGACCCCTCGGTCGGCGTACCCGGTGACGGGCCCACTGCTCCCGACTGACCGGGTGGCGCACCTGTCGTTTCGTCAGGTCGGCCGCCGGGTTCACCGCCGGTTCCATCGTCGGATCGGTCGCTCGACCGGTCGTCGGATTGCGTGCCCGCGTTGAGGGCACGGATGCGCGCCCCGGCCGAGAGTTGTGCCTGGGCCGTCTCGTTGTATTCGATCTCCGGGGAGCCGGGCCACTTCTGCCCGACCCGGCCGTCCGACCCGCGGGCCGCCCATCCCCTGGCGAGATTCGCGTTCCGACGGTCGTTGTTGTCCGTGTGGTGGGTGCGGCACCGCAGCGTCAGGTTCTCGATGTCGGTGCGCCCCGCGAGGAAGAACGCGATGATGTGGTGGACGTCGCACGCCTCGGCACGCTGGGTGCACCCCGGGAAGGAGCAGACCAGCTCGGTGGCCACCAGCGCAGCCTTCTGGATGAAGGTAGCCGAACGGTAGGCCCGGCCCGCGATCAACGGGTTTCCGTCCTTGTTGTGCAGCACCATGATGTCGTGGCGGGCAGCCTGCAGCTGCAGCACCGCGAACAGGTCGAGGTCTGCACGAGTGTTGGTCGGGTACGTCTTCAAGGGGCCTCCGGGTGAGCGCCCGGCACTCGCGGTGATGTCTGCGAGCGATCGGGTGTCGGTCGGAAGGTCGTGGACGGGGCCGGCAGGGCTTCTGCCCGGCGGCGCCGCCCCACCCGGAGCGGCAGCCGCGCCGCCGGAGCCGTCGTGGCCTCCGCCGGAGCCTCCGCCGCCGCCACCGGGGCTGCCCTCGGGACCGCCGCCAGGGCCGCCCTCGGGGCCGTCGACCCGGCCACCGTCGTCGGACCCCGCGTCCCGGCCGGCGCCACCGGCCGGCTCCTCCGGGGAGAGGTCGTCGAGGTCCGAGGCAGTGAAGGAGACCACCACGGAGGCCGCGCCGCGCTTCCTCGAGTCACACGAGGCCGCGTGCAGCAGCGCCTGGTGCAGGGCGTCGGCCCGGCGCTGGTCCAGCGTGCGCGCGTCATCCATCTCGACGCCCTCGGGGAAGTCGAAGCCGGGGCGACGCGCCGGCGACACCAGGCTCTCGATCAGCGCCAGCGTCTCCCCCGGCACATACCCGCCGATGCGGGCACCGCCGTGCGCGTCGGGCTTGCCGATCCAGAACTTGCGCAGACGCCGGGCCGCGAACGGGTCCCGTGCCAGCGCGTTCGCGCGACGCACCCGGTGGCGCACCCAGTCGCGGAGGTCCTCGACCCCGCGTCGATCCGCCTGCTCGAGAGCCTCGCGCAGCAGTTGGTCGTAACCGGGCCGGGCGGTCGGCAGGAGTTCCTCGAGCTCCGAGGCGATCACGGCCTTCTTCTCCGCGGCCACCCGCTTGCGGTACGCCTCCTTCCTGGCCTTCTCGCGTTCCTCGGCGGCGCGACGCCGCTCCGCCTCACGCCGCTCGGCCTGCAGCCGCTCCCACTCCTCCTGCCTCTTCCGCTGTTTCTCTTCCTCGCGGCGCTGCCGCTCACTCTGGGTGTCCGAGCCGTCCGATCCGTCGGACCCGTCCTGGCCGGCCTGCTGATCCTGCGCGCCCTGCTGATCCTGCTCATCCTGCGGCCGGCCGTCATCACCGCCCGAACCATCGCCGGCACCGTCGACCGAACCGGAGGGGACGTCCCTGGGCGGGCGCGGCTCACCGAAGGTCATCTCCGCGCGCCGGATGCGGTCGAAGGCCTCCTTGCGGGACAGGCCCAGACGGCGCACCAGGAACTGCTCGGCCTTGTTCGAGCCGACCATGTCGCCGGCGTGGTGCATCCCCGCCAGGTGGGCGACGACCTCGTCGACGAGCTCCTTGGAGCCCATCGCCTTCTCCAGGCGTTCGACCGCGGGAACGATCGCGGCGAAGTCCTCGGCGCTCATGTCCGGGGTCACCAGGTCCGGCAGCGCGACAAGGGCGTCGGCGGCAGCATCCAGCGCCGCGGCCACGGCTTCCGCACCCGAGGCGGAGTTCGCCTTCGAGCCCGGTCGCGTCGACGCAGAATCTTCGCCCCGAACATTCGAACTCCTGGACGTTTCCGCGACAGCTTCCCGGTCATTCATGGATACACACCCCCTCTCCCGGACCGAAAGAGTCTCCGATCAGCCACCACCCCGCCGAACCGCAGATCACTGCAGTAAAACGACTCAGAAGCCGATATTTCCTTGCCCCGGAGCCCCGTCACCGAACCGATGAAACGTCGTCCCCCGAGATTTTCCGTTCGCCCTTGAGCATACAGAACCATGAACACATTCGCAATCATGTTCGGTAAATTCCCGAACTTTTTCGAACCCGCAGGTCAGTGCACGGCGACCCCAAAGAGGACACCCGCCCCGACGACCCCGTCACCCGACGAGGCAGCACCCCACCCCACAACACCCCCTCGCCTCAACCGCCCCGACCCAAGAACGACCTTCCCCCACCCCAACCACTCCGACCTGCCACTCCGGCCCAAAAACGACCTCTCCTCCACTTCAACCACTCCGGCCTCAGAACCGCCCCACCTCAACCACTCCGACCCGAGAGCCACTCCGCCCAAAACCCTCGCCTCAAGCCCGAGACCCCCGCCTTAACCTACGCACACGTAACATTGCCTGAAGAAACATTTAGCACCGCCCACCACCGGAGACACTCTCAAACATGAGTGTTTCTTCACATTATCAGCCATCCTCGCTATAATGTTGCCTCGGCCAAAGAAACGTGCAGCCCAGCAGCCCGCCCAGACGGGCCGTCAGACCGCTGCGGCCGACCACTGACCGCCGATTCGCGAAGGATAAGCATGTCCCTCACCCCCCTTCTGTCCATGGAGCACCCGGCCCTGATCTTCGCCGGCCAGGGTTCCCCGTGGCAGCTGGCCGTCTCGACCACGGCCGCACAGCCCGGCGTCGCGCCGCGCCTGCAGGCCCTCATCGACCGCGTGCGCACCCGCACCGCGCCGCTGGCCCGCGAGATCGGCAGCACCGTGCCCGGCGTCTTCGAGCGCCTCACCGGACTGACCGGCCCGGACGCGACCGCCGCGGCACGCCCCGCCGACGCCCAGCCGGCCGTCTCCGTGCCGGGCATCGTGCTCGGCCAGATCGCCGCCGTCGAGCACCTCCGCGACCTCGGCCTGGACCTGACCGCCACCGAGTGCGCCGGTCACTCCCAGGGCGACCTCGGCGTCGCCGCCGTCCGCCACCCCGAGGCCGCGCTCGCCCTCGCCGTGCTCATGGGCACCGCGCTGTCGGCCCCCACCGCCTTCGACAACCGCTCCCGGATGCTGTCCGTGCGCGGGCTGCCGCTTGACGACGTCGCGTCGGCCGCCGATGCGGCCGACCGCACCGCCGTGGTGGCCGTCGTCAACGGCCCCACCCACCAGGTGCTCTCCGGCACCCCGGAGGACCTCGCGGCCGTGCGCCGCGCCCTCGAGGAGCTCGTCGCCGCGCACAACCGGCGCGTCGAGGAGCGCGAGACCGGCGGCGACCCGCTGGAGCCGCGCTTCGACGAGCTGCCTGTCGCCGCCGCCTTCCACAACCCGGTCAACGCGGAGGCCGCCGCCACCGCGATCGAGTGGGCCCGCCGTTGCGGCGTGGACGCCGACGTCGACGCCGCCGCGCTGGTCAACGAGATCTTCATCAATCACTTCGACTGGACCGCACGCGTCGCGGACCTGCGTGCCAAGGGCGTCACCCACGTCCTCAGCCTCGACACCGGCCTGGCCCGGATGACCGAGAACCTGCTGGCCGGCACCGGCGTGCCCGTCATCCCGGCCGGCTCCGCCGCCGAGCGCGACCGCCTGGCCACCCCGGGCACCGCTCTCCCGCAGGCCGAGACCTGGGAGGACTTCGTCCCGCGCCTGGTCCGCCTGCCCGACGGCGAAGTCAAGCTGCAGACCCGCTTCTCCAAGCTGACCGGCTACTCCCCCGTCATCCTCGCCGGCATGACGCCGACCACGGTGGACCCGGACATCGTCGCCGCGGCCGCCAACGCCGGCCACTGGGCCGAAATGGCCGGCGGCGGGCAGTTCTCGGAGGAGGTCTTCACCGCCAACAAGGACGCCCTGATCGCCCAGCTCGAGCCGGGCCGCGCCGCCCAGTTCAACTCCATGTACTTCGACCGATTCCTGTGGAACCTGCAGTTCGGCCAGCAGCGCATCGTCTCCCGAGCCCGCGCGGCCGGCGCCGCGATCAACGGCGTGACCGTCTCCGCCGGCATCCCGGAGCCGGAGGAGGCCCGCGAGCTGCTCGCCCAGCTGCACGCCGACGGCTACCCCTACGTCGCCTTCAAGCCGGGCACCTCGGTGCAGATCCGCGCCACCCTGGCCATCGCCGACGACAACCCGGACACCGCCATCATCATGCAGGTCGAGGACGGCCACGCCGGCGGCCACCACTCCTGGGTCAACCTCGACGACATGCTGCGCGCCACCTACGCGGAGATCCGCCGCCGCCCGAACGTCACCCTCGCCGTCGGCGGGGGCCTCGGCGACCCCGAGCGCGCCGCGGACTACCTGCTGGGCACCTGGTCGGCCGCCTACGGCCTGCCGGCCATGCCGGTCGACGCCGTGCTCGTGGGCACCGCTGCCATGACCGCCCGCGAGGCCAAGACCTCCCCGCAGGTCAAGGAGCTGCTGCGCCAGACCCCGGGCGTCGCGCCCGAGGAGAACGAGGGCTGGGTCGGCCGCCTGGCCTGCGCCGGCGGCGTGACCTCCGGCCAGTCCCACCTGCTGGCGGACATGCACGAGCTGGACAACGACTTCGCCGCCGCCTCCCGCCGCATCACCGAGCTGGACTCGGACTCCTACGCGGAGCACCGCGAGGAGCTCGTCGAGCTGCTGTCCAAGACCTCCAAGCCCTACTTCGGCGACGTCGACGAGATGACCTACGCCGAGTGGGTCGACCGCTTCGTCGACCTGGCCTTCCCGTGGATCGACCCGACCTGGCCGGACCGCTTCCTGGACCTGGTCCGCCGCGTCGAGGCCCGCCTCAACTCCGCCGACCACGGCGAGATCCCCACTCTCTTCCCGGACCTGGCCTCCGTCGAGGACGGCCCGGCCGCCGCCGCGCGCCTCAAGGAGGCCTACCCGGAGGCCGCCGAGACCGCCGTGGCCGCCCGCGACGCCGCCTGGTGGGTCGGACTGAACCGCAAGCACCACAAGCCTATGCCCTGGGTCACCGCCATCGATGGTGACCTCAAGCGCTGGTTCGGCCTGGACTCCCTGTGGCAGTCCCAGGACGAGCGCTACCCGGCCTCCGCCGTGCGCGCCATCCCCGGTCCGGTCTCCGTCGGCGCGATCACCACCGTCGACGAGCCCGTCGCCGCCATCCTGGACCGCTACGAGCAGGTCGCCGCCGGCCGCATCGACGCCGAGCCGGTCGCCCGCTTCGCCCGCCTCGAGGACGCCGCCGACGCCCGCGAGCTGATCACCGCCTCGCCGACGATCGTCTGGCACGGACACCTCATCGACAACCCGGCCCACGTCCTGGCCCCCGGCGCCTTCGAGCTCATCCCGGGCGACTCCGAGACCGAGTGGACCGTGCGCGTGCTCGCCGAGACCCGCTGGGACGACCTGCCCGAGCGCCCCTACGCCGTGCGCAACGTCGACATCCCGCTCGACCTCGGCCCGGCCGTGCACACCGGCGCCTCCCCCGTGGTCAGCGACGCCCGTCTGCCCGAGAGCGTCTTCGCCCTGCTCGCCGGCGTCGCCGGCGTGGGCTCCACCTCCGCCGCCGGCGACACCGTCGACGCCCTGCCGACCGTGGGTGCCACCACCGAGTCCGCCCCCTACGGCCTGGTCACCGACTCCTTCCACCTGCCGGAGCACCTGCTGCGCGCGCACAGCACCGTCACCGGCGCCCCGCTCGGCGTCGAGGCCGGCACCCCCGACGTGCTCGTCGGCCCCTGCTGGCCGGCCATCTACACCGCACTGGGCACCGGCCGGCTCGCCGACGGCTACCCCGTCATCGAGGGCCTGCTCAACGCCGTGCACTTCGACCACTCCGTCGAGCTGCGTCGCCCGCTCGCCGAGCTCGCCGCCCCGGGCGCCGGCCGCCGCCTGACCGTCGAGTCGCGTTGCACCTCCATCGACGAGTCCGCCTCCGGGCGCATCGTGCGCGTCGACCTCGACGTCTTCGCGGACGCCGGTGAAATTGACGACGTCGCGCACGCCGGCGTCGGCGCCGACGGCGCCGTGGGCGCGCCCACGGCGACCGACGGGACGTCGGCAAGCGGACGTGTGCTCGTGGCCACCCTGGTCGAGCGCTTCTGCATCCGCGGCCGCGCCGTCGGCCACGCCCAGCCGCCGGCCGCGCCGGAGTACGGCGACGCGCCGGCCGCCACGGGCATCCGCTCCGGGCAGCGCTCCTTCGTCGACCGCGCGACCGTGACCGCGCCGGGCAACATGACCGCCTTCGCGATGGTCTCCGGCGACTACAACCCGATCCACACCTCGGCGAACGCCGCCCGCCTGGTCGGCCTGGACGCGCCGCTGGTGCACGGCATGTGGCTCTCCGCGACCGCGCAGCACCTCGCCGGCCGCCACGGCCACGTCGAGGGCTGGACCTACAACATGTACGGCATGGTGCAGCTCAACGACGAGGTCGAGATCACCGTCGAGCGCGTCGGCCGCGCCGGGCTGCACGCCGCCCTCGAGGTCACGTGCCGTATCGGCGGCGACGTCATCTCGCGCGGGCAGGCGCTGCTCGCCGAGCCGAAGACCGCCTACGTCTACCCCGGTCAGGGCGTGCAGGCCACCGGCATGGGGGCGGCGGACCGCTCGGCCTCCGCCGCCGCCCGCGAGATCTGGCGCCGCGCCGACCGCCACACGCGCACCGCGCTGGGCTTCTCCATCCGGCACATCGTCGACGACAACCCGACCGAGCTGACCGTGCGCGGGCGGACCTTCCGCCACCCCGCCGGCGTGCTCAACCTGACCCAGTTCACCCAGGTCGCGCTGGCCGTCGTCGCCTACGCGGAGACCGAGCGCCTGCGCGACGAGGACGCCGTGGCCGACAGCCCGGGCGTGATGTACGCCGGGCACTCCCTCGGCGAGTACACGGCCCTGGCCAGCCTCAGCGACATCTTCGAACTCGAGGGCGTCATCGACATCGTCTACTCGCGCGGCTCCGCGATGGGCTCACTCGTCCCGCGCGACGAGACCGGCCGCTCGAACTACGGCCTGGCCGCCCTGCGCCCGAACATGATCGGCGTGGGCCCGGACGAGGTCCAGGGCTACGTCGACCGGATCGCCGAGCAGACCGGCGAGTTCCTCGAGATCGTCAACTACAACATCCCCGGCCAGCAGTACTCCGTGGCCGGCACCGTCGCCGGGCTCGACGCCCTGGCCGCGGCCGCCAACGCCGTCAACCCGCGCGCCCTGGTGCGCATCCCGGGCATCGACGTGCCGTTCCACTCCACCGTGCTGCGCCCGGGCGTGGCCGCCTTCGCCGAGAAGCTCGACGAGCTGCTGCCCACCGAGATCAACCTCAAGGCGCTGGTCGGCCGCTACGTGCCGAACCTCGTCGCCCGCCCCTTCGAGCTGACCGACGACTTCCTCGACGCCGTGCGCGCCGTCGCCCCGTCCGAGCGCCTCGCCGGGGTCACCGCGGACTCGCTGAGCCCGAACGACCTCGCCCGCGTGCTGCTCATCGAGCTGCTGAGCTGGCAGTTCGCCTCCCCGGTGCGCTGGATCGAGACCCAGGAGCTGCTGCTGGACTCCGTCGACCAGATCGTCGAGGTCGGCCTCGCCGCCTCCCCGACGCTGGCGAACATGGCCAAGCGCACCATGGACGTCCTCGGCCGCCACGTGCCCGTCTTCAACGTCGAGCGCGACCACGACGCCGTGACGCTTTCCGACGTCGCGTCCGCCCCCGTGGCGGCCGCTGACGTGACGGCCGCTGACGCGGCCGCCACCGGCCCAGAGGACGCACCCGAGGCGCCCTCCGAGTCCGAGACCGTCCCCGCCCCGGCCGCCGAGGCCTCGCCCACCCCGGCCGCGGTCGCCGAGGTCGGTTCGGCCGCCCCGACCGCCCCGACCGCCCCGGCCGCCGGCGGTTCCGCCGCCGACGCGCCCGAGCTGCCCTTCGACGCGGCCGACGCGATCATGGTGCTCTTCGCGTTCCAGAACAAGATCCGCCTCGACCAGATCAACGACTCCGACACCGTCGAGGAGCTGACCAACGGTGTCAGCTCGCGCCGCAACCAGCTGCTCATGGACATGTCCGGTGAGCTGGGCGTGCCCGCCATCGACGGCGCGGCCGACGCGGACGTCGCCACGCTGCGCGAGCGCGTGCGCACCGCCGCACCGGGCTACCACCCCTTCGGCTCCGTCCTCGGCGAGGCCGTCGACTCCCGCCTGCGCACCCTGACCGGTGCGGCCGGCCTGAAGCCCGCCGCGATCGGCGAGGCCGTCACCGGCTCCTGGGGCCTGCCCGAGAGCTGGGTCGGCCACGTCGAGGCCGAGATCCTGCTCGGCTCCCGCGAGGGCGAGTCCGTCCGCGGCGGCGAGCTGACCACCGTGCCCACCTCCGCCTCCACCAAGCAGGAGGTCACCGCGCTTGTCGACGCCGCGGTGGCCGCCGTCGCCGCCCGCGCCGGCGTCTCCGTCTCCCGCGCCGCCGCCGGCGGCCAGGGCGGCGGGGCCGTGGTCGACTCGGCCGCGCTCGACGCCTTCGCCGAGACCGTCACCGGTGCGGAGGGCGTGCTCGCGACCGCCGCCCGCGGCGTGCTCGAGCAGCTGGGTCTCAACACCGACGCCGACGAGGCCGCCGCCGCGCTCGCGGCCGCCGGGGAGGGCGCCGCCGAGGCGGCCACGCTGGCCGCCACCGTCGAGGCCGAGCTCGGCACCGACTGGCTGCGCCTGGTCACCCCGACCTTCGACGGCAACCGCGCCGTCCTCTTCGACGACCGCTGGGCCTCCGCCCGCGAGGAGCTCGCCCGCATCGCCCTCGGTGACGACGGCTTCGCCGCCGCCACCGGGAACAAGGACGCCGCCACCGACAACAAGAATGCCGCCGGCAGCGACGGCTCCGCCGCCGCTGCCCAGGACACTGACGAGGAGCAGATCCTCGCCCGCTTCGCCGGCACCGGCGCCACCGTCGCCGCCCAGGCCAACTGGTGGGCCGACAACGGCGGCGAGAACCCCGCCCTGCTGCGCCGCATCGCAGAGTCCGCGGCCCGGCCGGCCGCCGAGCAGCGCTTCGCCGACCAGATCGCCCTGGTCACCGGCGCGGCCCCCGGCTCCATCGCCGCCGACGTCGTCGCCCGCCTGCTGGGCGAGGGCGCCACGGTGATCATGACCTCCTCGCGGGTGCCCCAGGCCCGCAAGGAGTTCGCCCGCACCCTCTACGCCCGTCACGCCGTCAACGGCGCGGCCCTGTGGCTGGTGCCCGCCAACCTCTCCAGCTACCGCGACGTCGACGCCCTGATCGACTGGATCGGCACCGAGCAGGTGGAGACCCAGGGCAACCAGGCCACCGTGATCAAGCCGGCCCTGGTGCCCACCCTGGCTTACCCCTTCGCCGCCCCGTCGGTCTCCGGCTCCCTGGCCGAGGCCGGCCCGGCCGCCGAGAACCAGGCCCGCCTGCTGCTGTGGTCCGTCGAGCGCACCATCGCCGGGCTCTCGCTCCTGGCCCAGGACGCCGTGGACACCCGCTGCCACGTCGTGCTGCCCGGCTCCCCGAACCGCGGTATGTTCGGCGGCGACGGCGCCTACGGCGAGGTCAAGGCCGCCCTCGACGCGATCTGCGCCAAGTGGTCCGCCGAGGCCGGCTGGCCCGAGGGCGTCACGCTGGCCCAGGCCCGCATCGGCTGGGTCGCCGGCACCAACCTCATGGGCGGCAACGACGTCCTGGTGCCCGCCGCCCGCGCCCACGGCATCCACGTCTGGAGCCCCGAGGAGATCTCCACCGAGCTCGTCGGGCTGGCCGACGCCGAGACCCGGAGGAAGGCGGCCTCCGCCCCGGTCATCGCCGACCTCACCGGCGGCCTCGGCTCCGCCGCCATCTCCATCACCGAGCTGGCCGCGGAAGCCGCGGCGTCCGCTGACGCGAACGCCGCCAACCAGGCTGACACCGCAACGGACGCAGCGACGGCGACCGCGACGTCCGCTGGCGCGAACGCCGCCGGAGACAAGGAGCCCAGCATCACCGCGCTGCCGAACTCCCCGCGGCCCGTCCAGCCGAACGGCGAGGGCGTGCAGCTGGGCGAGGTCACCCAGGACCTCGACGACATGGTCCTCATGGTCGGCCTCGGCGAGGTCTCCTCGTGGGGCTCCGGGCGCACCCGCACCGAGGCCGAGTACGGCATCCACCGCGACGGCTCCGTCGAGCTCACCGCCGCCGGCGTGCTCGAGCTGGCCTGGATGACCGGCCTGGTCCACTGGGCCGAGGACCCGACGCCGGGCTGGTACGACGCCGAGGGCACCGCCGTGCCCGAGGAGGAGATCTACGAGCGCTACCGCGACGAGGTCGTCGCCCGCTCCGGCATCCGCGCGCTCAGCGACAAGTTCTTCCTCAAGGACGGCGGCTCCGTGGACGTCGCCGAGGTCTTCCTCGACCGCGACATCACCTTCACGGTGCCCACCCGCGCCGAGGCCGAGGACATCGCCGCGGCCGACCCCGCCAAGACCTCCGTGCGCGAGGCCGACGGCGAGTGGGAGGTCACCCGCCACAAGGGCGCGACCGCCCGCGTGCCGCGCCGCGCGACCCTCTCGCGCAGCGTCGCCGGCCAGATGCCGGACGACTTCGACCCGGCGCGCTGGGGCGTGCCCGCCTCCATGATCGACGCCGCGGACCGCATCACCGTGTGGAACCTGGTCACCGCCGTCGACGCGTTCATCTCCTCCGGGTTCTCCCCGGCCGAGCTGCTGCGCGCCGTGCACCCGACCGACGTCGCGTCCACCCAGGGCACCGGCATCGGCGGCATGGAGAGCCTGCACAAGGTGTTCGTCTCCCGCTTCCTCGGCGAGGACCGGCCCAGCGACATCCTGCAGGAGGCGCTGCCCAACATCGTGGCCGCACACGTCATGCAGGACTACGTCGGCGGCTACGGCGCGATGATCCACCCGGTCGCCGCCTGCGCCACCGCGGCCGTCTCCGTCGAGGAGGGCGTGGACAAGATCCGCCTGCACAAGGCCGACGTGGTCGTCGCCGGTGGCATCGACGACGTCCAGGTCGAGTCCCTGCAGGGCTTCGGCGACATGAACGCCACCGCCGAAACCGCGAAGATGACGGCCAAGGGCATCGACCCGCGGTTCATCTCCCGGCCGAACGACCGGCGCCGCGGCGGCTTCCTCGAGGCCGAGGGCGGCGGCACCGTGCTGCTGGCCCGCGGCTCCGTGGCCGCCGAGCTGGGCCTGCCGGTGCTGGCCGTGGTCGGCTACGCCGCCAGCCACGCCGACGGCGCGCACACCTCGATCCCCGCGCCCGGCCTGGGTGCGCTCGGCGCCGCGCGCGGCGGGGAGAACTCGACGCTGGCGCGCTCCCTGCGCGAGCTCGGCCTGACCCCGGACGACGTGCGCGTGGTCTCCAAGCACGACACCTCGACCAACGCGAACGACCCGAACGAGTCCGAGCTGCACGCCCTGATGTGGCGCACCGTCGGCCGCGACGAGGGCAACCCGCTGTTCGTGGTCTCGCAGAAGTCGCTGACCGGCCACGCCAAGGGCGGCGCCGCGCTGTTCCAGATGGGCGAGCTCGTCGAGATCCTGCGTTCCGGGCGCCTGCCGCAGAACGCCTCGCTCGACTGCGTCGACCCGGAGATCGGCACCAAGGGCGGCCCGCTGGTCTGGCTGCGCGCCCCGCTCGACCTGGGTGCCGGCGCGGTGAAGGCCGGCGTGCTGACCTCGCTGGGCTTCGGCCACGTCGCCGCGGTCGTGGTGCTCGCGCACCCGGCCGTCTTCGAGGCGGCGCTGCGCACCGCCCGCGGCGAGCAGGCCGCGCGCGACTGGCGGAAGCGGGCCACCGCGCGCCTGCGCGCCGGCGTGCACCGCCTGGAGGCCGGCATGATCGGCCGTGCCACGCTCTACGAGGCGCCGGACGCCCGCCGCCTGCCGGAGCAGGCCGGCCACGAGGCCGAGATCGCCCTGCTGCTCGACGCCGACACCCGCCTGGGTGCCGACGGGGTCTACCCGTCGAGCTCGACGCCGACCCAGACCGGCTCGGGGACCAGCGTGACCCCGAAGTAGTCGCGCACCCCGTCGCGGATCTCGCGGGCCAGGCCCACCAGATCCGCGGTGCGCGCCCCGCCCCGGTTCGTCAACGCCAGCGTGTGTCTGGTGGACACGCGGACCGGGGCGTCGGCGTCCGGGTAGCCGCGCGGGTACCCGGCGCGCTCGATCAGCCACGCCGCCGAGAGCTTCACCCCGCCGGGCGCGGGGTAGCGCGGCATGCCGTCGGCCTCCGCGTCGCCGTAGGTGGCGCGCACGATGTCGCACACCGCGTCGGCGGTCTCCGCGTCGACGACGGGGTTGGTGAAGAAGGATCCGGCCGACCACGTGTCGTGGTCGTCGGCGTCGAGGACCATGCCCTTGCCGCGGCGCAGCTTCAGCACCTCCTCGCGCACCTGCGCGGCCGGGAAGCGCTCGTCGGCGCGCTCCGCGCCGAGCGCCCGGGCCAGCGCGCCGAAGCGCAGCGGGGCGGAGAGCCCGTCGCAGGCCAGCTGCAGCTCGATCTCGAGCACGACGGCGCGGCCCGAGTACTTCAGGTTCGACCAGCGGTAGGCCAGCTCCAGCGAGGCCGCCGGCACCCACTCGTCGACGCGGCGGGCGCGGTCCCACAGGCGCACCCGGGTCAGCCGGTCGCCGACCTCCGCGCCGTAGGCGCCCACGTTCTGCACCGGGGTCGCCCCGGCCGAGCCCGGGATGCCGGAGAGGCACTCGATGCCGCCCAGGCCCGCGGTCACGGAGGTGGCCACCACCTCGTCCCACACGGCGCCGGCCTGCGCGCGCACCAGGCCGGTCGCGGCGTCCACGGCGACCTCGTCGCACTCGAGAACGACGACGTAGAGGTCGAGCTCGCCGTCGGCGACGACGAGGTTGGAGCCGCCGCCCACGACGAGCACATGCGCTCCGGCGGCGTCGAGTTGCCCCACGGCGGCGCAGACGGCCTCCGGGCTCGCGCACCGCACGGTGGCGGCCGGGCGCCCGCCGAGGCGCAGGGTGGTCAGGTCGGCCAGGCGCGTCCCGGTGTCGACGCGCACCGCGTCGATCTCCCCGAGCCGGCGGATGAGCTCGTTGTCTGGTGTCACGGGTTCAGCACACACGCCTTTAACGGTAGTCTGAAGGCCATGGCTACCCGTAGCGAGACAACCGTCACCATCAACCAGCCGGTCGAGAAGGTCCACGCCGCCCTCACCAACGAGGAGTTCTGGAAGTTCGACGTGGCCAACCTCTCCCCCGAGCCGGGCGAGGTCCACGAGTACGCCGCCACCGACGGCGGCGGCGAGGCGACCCTCTTCGAGGTCCTGCCCCTGGAGGTCCTCCCCGAGGCCGTGCGCTCCATGATCTCCCAGGCGCTCAAGGTCAAGCGCGTCGTCACCGTCGGCCCGCTCGAGGACGGCAACGTCAACCTCGACTACACCGCCGACGTCAAGGGCACCCCCGTCAGCTACGAGGGCGAGGGCACCGTCTCCGGCGACGGCGAGACCACCACCATCGACTACGACAACGAGGTCAGCGTCAACATCCCGTTCATGGGCGACGCCATCGAGCCGAAGGTCTCCGAGGCCCTCGGCGAGATCCTCGAGAACGAGGCCAAGCTCATCGAGCGGTGGATCGGCGACAACCTCTGATCTGCACCTGATCCGACCAGGCCGAGGCCCGGTCGCCCGCCCCGGGGCCCTCCCCGGGTGGGTGACCGGGCTTTCGCGTGCGGTTGACATGTGACTTTCAGGGGCACCACGTGGACCCGCGAGGGTCGGATGCGTCACACTGGTCAGGTGATGAAGACCCTGTGGAAGACCCTGCTCATCGTGGCGGTGGTGCTCCTGGCGCTGCTGCTCGTCGCCGAGATCGGCCTGCGCTGGTACCTGGGATCGCAGATGAAGACCCAGTTCCGCGAGGCCACCGAGGCCCAGGGCGTGACCGCCGAGGCCGACCCGGAGGTCTCCTTCGGGGCGGGCCCGCTGACCCTCGGCGTGCTGCGCGGGGTGATCCCGCAGATGGACATCGACACCCCGGAGTCACTCAAGATCACCGGCACCGACGCCGGCTCCCCCGAGGTCAGCGGCACCCCGGCGGCGAAGGTGCACGTCACCGACCTGGACCTGACCGACCAGGACAATCCGGTGGCCGGGCACCTGAAGGCCACGACCGACGTGCCCGACGAGTTCATGCTCGCCGCCATCCAGCGCGCCTTCGAGCAGGCCGGCTCCCGTTCCACCTCGGGTACCCGGGTCTCGGACGGGCAGAGCCTGGCCGAGGGGATCATGCGCCAGCTGATCAAGGTCACCGACGTCACCTCGGACCCGGAGTCACAGGCCCTCGAGCTCGAGTTCACCGACGGCGCGGCGACGCTGAAGATGCAGCCGCAGGTCGCCGACGGCACCGTGACCTTCAACGTGCTGGGCACCACGTTCTTCGGCTTCGACCTGCCCGAGGAGGTCACCGAGATGATCGAGCAGGCCCTGCAGGGCTCCGTCGACGACGCCGTGGACCCCGCCTCGACCGGCGGGCTGCGCGTCGAGGAGTTCCGCGTCGTCGACGGCGGCGCGGTGGTCACCGTCAGCGGTGACGACGTCCCGCTCTCCGAGGCGAGCGCCCCCGCCGAGCTGGGCGCCGGGCAGAGCGCGCACGCGAATGCGGCGGCGGTGGAGCCCCCGCGGCGCACCCCGGTGGCCGCCTAGTCGGGTGACGGCGCTGCGCGCCTGAATTGACGACGCCCCGCCGCGCCCCCGGCGGGCGCGCACGCGCGGCGTCGGCGGGTGCGCCGACGGTGCTCAGCGCGCGGCGTCGGCAAGCAACGGGTAGGGATCCGTGAGGAAGACGCGGCCGGCGCCCGCCTCGAGCGCGCCCGCGGCGGCCTCAGCGTCGCCGAGCAGGGCGTCAACGCGGGTGGCGGTGCCGCCCAGGCCCGCGCGGCACTCGAGCACGCGGCGATCCAGGTCCTCGGCGCTTTCGCGGGCGTCGAGCACCACGGCGTCGACGCCGGCGCGCGCGGCCGTGCGCACCAGGTACTCGAGCCCCGAGCCTGCTGTGGCCGCGGGCAGGAGCACGCCGAGCCAGACCTGCTCGGAGACGGCCTCGCGGGCGGTGACCAGGCGGGTGAGCACGGCGTTCTCGCCGCCGTGGGCGACCACCGCCGGGTCGAGGCCCAGCAGCACGCCGACGGCGCCGAACTGCACGGCCAGGCGCGCCTCGGAGGCGGCGACGAGGTCGTGCTGGCGGCCGTAGGGGAAACCGCAGGTCGCGATGACGGGTGCCGCAGAGTCGTCCTCGCCGGTGTCCGGGGGCAGCCAGCCCGAGGGCGCGAGCACGGCGCCCAGGCCGGCCTGACCGGCGCGCGCGGCGGCCTGCCGCACGGTCTGCGCGGGGGTCGTGTCCGGCACGGCGCCGGGTGCCGTCAGGTCGACGCCCAGGCGTGCCGGGGCGGCGGCTGCGGCGTTCGCCTCGGGGCTCACCAGCCGCCGGACCCGTTGATCAGGGAACGCAGCTGCGGGCGGACGTCCCACCAGTACAGGCCGATGATGACCAGCCCGATCCAGGACAGGAAGATCAGCGGCTGGCCGATGACCACGAAGAACGCGGAGAGCACGAGCAGGCCCACCCAGACCCACTTCTGCTGGCGGTCGGCGGCCGTGAACGCGTCCTCACGCGTCGTCGCCGCCTGTACGGCACCGATCAGCCCGAAGATGCCCGCAATCGCGTACAGGGCGAACTTGAACCAGTTCAGGGCCGTCAGCAGGACCGCCACTCCACCCAATGTCAAAAGTCAACCTCTCCTAGTTACCGGTACGGCCGTCGTCCACGACCTCGCCGTCGATGATATCGGGAGTGCCGGTGTCGCCGGCGGCCGCGTCCTCGGCGCCGTTCGCGCCGGCGGCACCGTTCGCGCCGTCGCCGTCCGTGCCGCCGCCGAGGATCTCATCGAGCCGGCGGCGCAGGTCGGTCAGGCGCTCGCCCACCCCGCCGTCGGAGGCGTCGTCGATACCGGCGCGCAGGCGCTTGAGCGCGCCGTCGACGGCGGCGCGCAGCGCGGAGGCGGCGTCGGTGACCGCGGCGCGGGCCTCGGCCGGGCGGCCGGACTCGGCGGTGCGGTCGCCGGCCTCATGCAGCCGCGCGGTCAGCTCGGAGACGTACGCCTCGACCTCGTCGGCCAGGCGCGAACCGGCGGCCTTGGCGTCGTCGACACCGTGGATCTCGCCGAGGGCGTCGCTGACCTGCCGGGAGGCCTCCTTGATGCGGTCGATCAGGCCGGGGCTCTCGGTCTCGGCGGCGTGCCGGCCGGACGGGGCCGCGTCGTCACCGCGCAGGTTGCCGGCGAATTCGCTGATCACGCCGCGCAGGCTGCGCGCCGCCTCCCCGATTCGGTCGAGGGGTTCGTTGCTGCGGTCCGGGCCGTCGGTGGGGTTGGTCATGGGGAGTCCTTCCTCGGTCTCCGGCGGCGTCGGGTTCGCCGGCGCCCCGGCTGCGGTGTCGTTGCGGTGGTGCGAACGGGAGGCGCCCCCGGCGTGAGTCACACGCCGAAGAGCAGCTGCGACCCAGTGTAAATAACAAGTCCGGCCAGCGCCCCGACGACGGTTCCGTTCAGTCGGATGAACTGCAGGTCCTTGCCCACCATCAGCTCGATCTTGTCACTGGCCTCCTTGGCGTCCCAGCCGTGGACGGTCTCGGCGATGATGCCGGTGATCTGGTCGGAATAGTTCTCCGCCAGGAAGGCCGCGGCGCCGACCACCCGCCGGTTGACGGAGTCGCGCAGGGCGGGGTCGGTCTCGAGGCGCTCGCCCCACTCGCGGGCCAGCCCGGCGATGCGACGGCGCAGCGCGGAGTCGGGGTCGGCGGCGGCCTCGGAGAGCAGCTCGGAGCCGCGGTCCCAGATGGCCGCGGCGGCCTCACGCACGGGCCGCGAGGACATCACGCCGGTCTTCCAGCGCTCGACACGCGCGATCATGGCGGGGTCGTGCTGCAGGTCCCGGGTGAACTCCGCCAGGCGGCGGCGCAGCGCCTGCCGCGCCGGGTGGGCGGGGTCGGCGGCGACGTCGGCGGTGAACTTGGCCAGCTCGCGGTAGATCTTCTCGCCGACGAGGTTGTTGACGAAGCGGGGCGCCCAGACCGGCTTGCGCTGGTCGACGAGGTCGACGATGAGCTCCTCGGAGCCCTGGACGGCGCGGTCGGCCCACCCGACGGCCTCGTCGATGAGCGGGTCGAGCTTGCCCTCCTTGATCAGCTCGGCGAGCATGCGCCCGATCGGCGGGCCCCACTCGGGCTCGGCGATGCGCTGGATGACGCTGCGGTCGATGACCTCGCGCGCCTCCTCCGGGTCGACGGCCGCCACGGCGTTGCCCAGCAGTCGGCCCGCCTCGGCGGAGACCCGCTCCGCGCTCTCGGGGCGCGCCAGCCACTCGCCGAGGCGCCGGGCGATGTCCGCGGCGGCGATCTTCTCGGTGATCAGCTCGGCGTTGAGGAAGTTCTCGCCGACGAAGCCGGAGAGCGCGTCGCCGAGCTGGTCCTTCTTGCGCGGGATCAGCGCGGTGTGCGGGATGGGCAGGCCCATCGGGTGGCGGAAGAGCGCGGTGACGGCGAACCAGTCGGCCAGCCCGCCGACCATGCCGGCCTCGGCGGCCGCGCGCACGTAGCCGACCCAGACAGGCGCCCCGTCGGGTCGGGCCTGCCACCAGGCGCAGCCGATGAAGATTGTGGCGGCGACCACGAGCAGCCCGGTGACGAGCGCCTTGTGGCGGCGCAGCGCGGCGCGGCGCTCGGCCTCGACCTCGGGGCTGGGCCCGGGCATCGCGCGGTGGGTGGTGCCGGCGGGCGCTGCGACGTCGACGGCACCGGAATCGGTACCGGGGCCGGACGCGGCGGTGTCGCCTGCGGGCAGGAGTTCATGTCGTCCCATGCGGCCATTATCCCCCGCCGCGGCACGCTGACCGCGGGCGGCCTCAGAGCATGTCGACGCCGGCGGCGATCAGCTGCACGGCGACGATCAGCGTGATCAGCGCGGCGCAGATCATCCCGATCTTGCGGAGCATCCCGGTCCTCCTCCCTGGCGCTCGACCCGCCCCCACGCTACCGGCGCCGTGCGTGCAGCAGAAAGCGGCGCGGGCGGCTCCCCGTTGAGGGAACCTGCCGCGCCGCCTGGAGGTGCCGGGGCGAGATCGACCCGGACGTGCGCGCGAAGGCGCCGGGCTAGTTCTTGCGCCCGGTCTCCTTCCGGTACTGGAAGTACTTGCTGCGTCCGCTGTAGATCAGGGAGGACCCGACGCCCAGGGCGATGACCGCCAGGACGATACCGATGATCAGGTACGTCGTGGTCGGGAATTCGAAGGACGCGCTACGCGTCTGCATGGCACCGACCCACAGCAGCATGCCGAGCGGGGCGAGACCGGCCAGGACCATGCCCATGCCGATCCAGGTGCGGGAGCGCACGAGCGACGAGTGCGGCGCGGCGAAGCTGACCGGGTCGTAGCCCTCGATGTAGTGCATCCGCCCCGTGTAGGCGGGGTGGGTCTCCGACGCCGTGTCGGCGACGACGCTGTGCTGGGACATCTGTCGACTTCCTTTTCTACGTGTCCGCCGTTGTGTTACTTCAGCTTAGTCGTCCTTGCCGCGGAAGGCGGCACGGGCGCGTTCCTTGGTGACGGCCGCCACTGCCGAGAGCGGGACGCCCGCCGGGCAGACGTCGGCGCACTCGCCGTAGAGCGAGCAGTGGCCGAAGTCCTGCTCGAGCTGGTCGACCATGTTGCGGGCGCGGCGGCCGCGCTCCTCCTTGCCCAGCGGGAGCTTGGACAGGTGGGTGAGCTTGGCGCCGGTGAACAGGTGGGCCGCACCGTTCGGGCAGGCGGAGACGCAGGCGCCGCAGCCGATGCAGGCGGCATGGTCCAGCGACCACTCGGCGAGCTGGTGGTTCTCGTGGAGCGTGTCGGCGTCCGGGGCGGTACCCGCGTTGATCGAGACGTAGCCGCCCTGCTCCATGACCTGGTCGAGGGCGGAGCGGTCGACGACCATGTCCTTGATGATCGGGAACGCGGCCGAGCGGAACGGCTCGATCTTCAGCGTGTCACCGTCGTTGTAGTTGAACAGGCGCTGCTGGCACGCCGGCGAGTTCTTGCCGGCGCCGTGCGGACGACCGTTGACGGTCAGACCACAGGTACCGCAGATGCCCTCACGGCAGTCGGAGGCGAAGGCGAAGGGCTCCTTGCCCTGCTCGATCAGCTTCCCGTTCACGTGGTCGAGAAGCTCCAGAATCGACATCTGCTCAACCGCGTCGTCGACGTCGAGAGACTCGAAGGCGCCGTCCTGGGTCGGCCCGGCCTGACGCCAGATCTCAAGATGAAGTTTCATTACTTGTAGTTCCTTGTCTGCAGCGGGATCGATTCGAAGTGCAGGGGCTCGGCGTGGCGGATGAACTTGCCCTCGCCGTTGTCCTCCCATGCCGAGACGAAGCACCAGTGCTCGTCGTCGCGCTCGGCCTCACCCTCGTCGGAGAGATGGTCGAGGCGGTAGTGGGCGCCGCAGGACTCGTCGCGGTCCAGGGCGTCGACGCACATCAGCTCGGCGAGCGTGAAGTAGTCGTAGAGGCGCAGGGTGCGCTCCAGGACCTGGTTCATCTCGTCGCCGCGGCCCGGCACGCGCACGTTCTTCATGAAGTCGGCGCGCAGTTCGCGGATCTTGGCGATGCCGTCGCGGGTGGTGTGGTCCTCACGAGCCACGCCGCACGCGTAGTACAGCAGCTTGCCCAGCTTGGTGTGGTAGTAGTCCGGGCCGTGCGGGTCCGGGCCGTCGTTGTTGAGGAAGTAGTCGATGTGCTTGCGGGCACGGTCGACGGCCTCCTGGATGGCCGGGTCGTTCTCGTCGATCAGCGGCTCGTTGAGGTGGTCGGCGAGGTAGTTCGGCACGGTGAACGGCAGGGTGAACCAGCCGTCGACCGAGGCCGACAGCAGCGAGTTCGCGCCGAGGCGGTTGGCGCCGTGGTAGGTCCACGAACACTCGCCGGCGGCGAACAGGCCGTCGATCGAGGTCATCTCGTTGAAGTCGGTCCACAGGCCGCCCATGGAGAAGTGGACGGTCGGGGCGATGCGCATCGGGCTGGTCAGCGGGTTGTCGCCGACGGCCTCGTGGTACATCTTGAACAGGTTCGAGTACCGCTCGACCACGGTGTCCTTGCCGAGGCGCTGGATGGCGTCGCGGAAGTCCAGGTACACCGAGTTGTGGTTCGGGCCGACACCCAGGTTCTTCTCGAGCTGCTGGGTGATGGCACGCGAGGCGACGTCACGGGGGACGAGGTTGCCGAAGGCCGGGTAGCGGCGCTCCAGGAAGTAGTCGCGCTCGTCCTCGGGGATGTCGTTGGGGTCGCGGTCGTCCCCCTCGGTGACCGGCGACCAGATGCGGCCGTCGTTACGCAGCGACTCCGACATCAGGATCGTCTTCGACTGCCAGTCCGCGTTGATCGGCAGGCCGGTCGGGTGGAACTGGATGAACGCCGGCGAGGCCAGGTAGGCGCCGCGCTCGTAGGCGCGCATCATGCCCGAGGAGTTCGAGTTGATGGCCAGCGTGGTCATGCCGTAGACGTTGCCGTAACCGCCGGTGGCCAGCACCACGGCGTGGCCGCGGAAGGTCTGGAGCTCGCCGTTGACCAGGTTGCGGGTCACGATGCCGCGGGCGCGCTTCACACCGTCGTGCTCGGTGATGATGAAGTCCTGCAGATCATTGTGCGTGAAGATCTCGACGTTGCCCAGGTGGATCTGCCGCTGCAGTGCAGAGGCGGTGGACAGCTGCAGCTGCTGTCCCGTCTGGCCACGGGTGTAGTAGGTGCGGGAGACCTGCACGCCGCCGAAGGAGCGGGTGGCCAGGGAGCCGCCGTACTCGCGGGCGAACGGGGCGCCGATGGCGTTCATGTGGTCGATGACGCGGACCGACTCGTAGGCCAGGCGCCAGCAGTCGGACTCGCGGCAGCGGTAGTCGCCGCCCTTGACGGTGTCCTTGACGTGGCGGTAGGCGGAGTCGTTGTCCACCTTCTTGCCGCGGGCGGCGTTGATGCCGCCTTGGGCCGCGACGGAGTGGGCGCGGCGCGGGGCGTCGTGGTAGGTGAAGGACTTCACCGTGTAACCGAGCTCGCCGAGGGCCGCGGCCGCGGCACCGCCGGAGAGACCGGTGCCGATGACGAGGATGGTGAACTTGCGGCGGTTGAGCGGCGAGACCAGGTTCATGTGGTTCTTCTGGTGCTGCCACATGTCCTTGGTCGGCACGCCCTTGGGCTCGTGCGAGTCCAGGACACTGCCGAGGCTGACGCCCTCGACGCTGCTGTCCGGTGCGGTGAACTCCGGACGTTCCTGGGTTTCAGTGTGAGTGCTCATGGAATTCCTTTTTCCTTAGTCGTCCCTTGATGGTCGCTGTCGCGTTACCTAGCTGACCCAACCGACGACGACGGAGAGCGGCAGGATGATGTTGCCGATCACGACGATCGCGGGGACGAGGTAGGCGAGGAACAGGATGACCTGACGGGTGCGCTTGCCCGTGATGCCCAGGTCGCTGGCGGCGAGCCAGATGCCGTGGGTCAGGTGCAGGAACAGCATCAGCATCGCGAAGATGTAGAAGATCGCGACCGGCCAGCGCGAGAAGCTCGCGACGACGTTGGCGTAGACCTCACCGTGCTCGAAGACGTCCGCTGCGGCCGGCTGGACACCCATGGTCAGGTCCATCAGGTGGAAGATGAGGAACAGCAGCAGGACGACGCCGGTGACCAGCATCGTGCGGGTGGCGAACGAGTTCATGCCGCCCATCAGGTTGCTGCGGCTGAACTTGCCGCGGGAGCGACGGGAACGCCCGTGCAGCGCGAACGCGCCGTAGACGTGGATGATCAGGCACGCCAGCAGGACGATGCGCAGCATCCACAGCAGCGAGGTGCGCGGGAACATGGGCTCGCCGACGGTGCGGAAGAACTCGCCGTAGATGTCGAGAGCGGGGCGGACGACACCGTGGGCGTCCTCGTGGGCGGGCAGGTAGAGCTTCAGGTTGCCCACCATGTGCACGACGACGAATGCACAGAAGATCAGGCCGGTGACGGCCATGCCGAGCTTCAGCGCCCAAGACGGGACGGCCGGCTTGTCGCGCAGGGGCTCGGTCGAGATTTTGCCGTGACGGATTGCTTCACGGTCCGGGTTTTTGACAGTCATGACACCTCCAATGTCCCCTCCAACTCTAGGGGGTCCCGCCCCGCGTTACCCACCCGTTAATGGGGGTACCCGATACGTCCGCCACCTCCCCCCCCATTTTTCCTAGGACAGGCTTACCTAGAGGTTTGGTCCCGTAGGTCCTAAAGACCGAAAATAACGGCGCGGACGATATGAGATGCAGTAGGTTTTTACTAATAGTGAGATTGGTCACCATTTATTCGACTCTCCTTTGCATCACCCCTAAAGGTGTCAACCTTTAGGTTGAAAGACCGCCGTTTCCTCCCAGTTTCCTGGCACGCGCCCCGGCGCCGCCTCCCGACGACCCCCACAGCCCGCGGGGAGGCCGGCGGCTAAGATGACGGGCCATGGGAAAGGTCTACGTGGGCAGCCGGCTGCGTCAGCTGCGCCGCGAACGCGACCTCAGCCAGGCCGCCCTCGCGGAGGCGCTCGGGCTCTCCGCCAGCTACGTCAACCAGATCGAGCACGACGTCCGCCCGCTGACCGTCGCGGTCCTCGCGCGGGTGACCGAGACCTTCGGCGTGGACGCCGCCTTCTTCTCCAGCGACGACGACTCCCGCCTCGTCGCCGAGGTCCGCGACGTCGTCCTCGACCAGGAGCTCGGCGCGCGCACCCCGGACATGCAGGAGCTCTCCGAGTTCGTCCGCCAGCACCCCGGCATCGCGCGCACCTTCGTCGAGATGCACCGCCGGTACCGCAACGTCAGCGACAAGCTCTCCCTGGCCACCGACACCCGCCGCCTGCCCGACGACGCCCACGGCGAGGACTCCCCCGGCGGCCGCCTCGGGCGCCGCAACCTCGGCATCCTGTCGACCTCCATGCCGCACGAGGAGGTCCGCGACTTCTTCTACACACGCCGCAACTACATCGACACCCTCGACCGCGCCGCAGAGGACACCGCCGCGGAGCTGAGCGTGCGCCGCTTCGGCGTCGCCGAGCTCGCCGAGACGCTGGCCCGGCGGCTCAACGAGCGCCACGGCGTGGAGATCGAGTACGTCGACCCGGCCGGCGGGGTGCTGCACAGCTTCGACCCGGAGACCCTGAGGCTGCGGCTGTCCCGCCTGCTCGACCCCGGCCAGGTCGCCTTCCGCATGGCCGCGGAGCTCGCCCACCTCGAGCAGTCCCCGCTGATCGAGCCGCTCCTCGACGACGAGGCGCTGACCGGCGAGGACTCCCGCAACCTCGCCCGCCGCGGCCTCGGCCTCTACTACGCCGCCGCCCTGACGCTGCCCTACCGGCTCTTCCACGCCGAGGCCGAGCGCACCGGCTACGACGTCGAGCTGCTCTGCCACACCTTCGGGCTGGGCTACGAGACGGTCGCCTCGCGCCTGTCCACGCTGCAACGGCCCCGCCTGACGGGCGTGCCGTTCACCTTCATCCGCGTCGACCGGGCGGGCAACGTCTCCAAGCGCCAGTCCGCCACGAGCTTCCACCTCACCCAGGCCGGCGGCACCTGCCCGCTGTGGAACGTCTACGACGCCTTCTCCCAGCCGCGCCGGATCTCGCGCCAGTTCGCGCAGATGCCCGACGGGCGCACCTACCTGTGGATCGCGCGCACCGTGCGCCACCACCAGGGCGCCTTCAACACCCCGGGCAAGCTCTTCGTCATCGGGCTGGGCTGCGAGACCCGCCATGCGCACCGCACCGTCTACGCCGAGGGCTTCGACTTCGACGACGTCTCCACGGCCGCGCGCATCGGCACCGGCTGCCGCGTGTGCACCCGCGCCGGCTGCCCGCAGCGCGCCTTCCCGCCGATCCAGTCCGAGCTGTCGATCGACCCGCACCGCTCCTCGATCGCGCCGTACTGACGCCTCTTCAATTGACGACGTCCCGGTGCGCGCCCCCGGCGCGCACCCGCGCCCGGGGTGCGTGGTGCAGCCCCGGTGACCGGCGGGACGTCGGCAATCGAGCTAGTGGTGGTGGCGGGTGAAGTCCGCGATCGCGGCGTAGGCGCCCTGCTCGCCGACGGCGGCGAGCAGGTCGTCGGGGGCCAGCGCCAGGGACCAGCCGCGGCGGCCGGCGCTGACGAAGATGTTCTCCTGCAGGATGGCGGACTCGTCGAGGAAGACGCGGTGGGGGTGCTTCTGGCCCAGCGGGGAGATGCCGCCGGCGACGTAGCCGGTGACCACCTGCGCGCGGTTGCGGTCCATCATCTCGGCGTGCTTGC
The DNA here is from genome assembly GCF_030232385.1 of Corynebacterium sp. MSK006. Lineage (NCBI taxonomy): Bacteria > Bacillati > Actinomycetota > Actinomycetes > Mycobacteriales > Corynebacteriaceae > Corynebacterium > Corynebacterium sp. MSK006. Next base: position 1,392 of record NZ_JASPJZ010000016.1, on the reverse strand, counting down.
CGCCGGCGGCGCGGGCGAGGTTCTTCAGGTTCAGCGTCGCGGTGGCGGGCACGATCGCGATCAGCGCCTCGTCGCCGTCGAGGACCGTCATCAGCGTCTTGAACACGGCCGCGGGGTCCACGCCGAGGTGCTCGGCGGAGTCGAGCGCGAAGCCGTCGGCGGAGTGGGCGTCGGCGTTGTAGCGCTCGAGGCGGTAGTCGATGCCCGCGGCGTCGAGCTGCTCGAGGGCGGGAGTGGCGGCGGCGGATTTCTTCTTCGACATGGTGACGTCTGATCTTACCCCCGCACCTGCTGCGAACCGTCCTCCTCGTCGTAGTAGCCGGAGCGCACGCGGCGGGCGTACTCGCGCTTGGAGTAGGTCGCGCTGCGGATGGTCACGTCACGGTCGAAGTTGGAGCCCAGCGCGCCGCCCATCGTGCCCAGGCAGGCGGCGAACCAGGCGATGGCCAGGTAGGTCGCGGGGCCGACGGGCGCGGAGATTTGCTCGGCCAGGTAGTCCGGCGGGACGACCACGACGGCGAGGAAGAGCATCATCGCCACCGCCGCCAGGTAGATCGCGCAGGTGGCCAGGCCAACGGTGCCGAGCGTGGACAGGTTGTCCAGGCGGCGCCGCCACGGCGAGACCCGCCCGCCGCGGTGCCACATGCCGTTGTGGAAGACGAGCCAGCCGCAGAGCACGGCCACCGAGACCAGCGCCGTCAGCGCCAGGCGCCACGGCGGGATCGAGTGGGCCATCTGCCAGATCGAGCCGTAGAAGATGCCGAACCCGCCGGTCGCGGCGACGGCTGCCAGGCAGCCGGTCAGCGCGCGCAGCAGCGTGGCCGGGCGGTTGCAGCGGATCATGCCGGCCAGAAGCCGCAGCCGGGCCAGCGGCCCGCGCAGGACGTGGGTGGCGGCCAGTTCGTCGTCGGAACCCTCGCCGTCGCCGCCGGTGGCGGTAGTGGTCTCACTGTCGTCCCCGGACTCCTCGGCGAAGGCGTGCAGCGCGGCGAGCTGGCGGCGCAGCCGCCGGGAGACGCCGAGGACGCCGAGCGCGGGCAGCGAGACGACGGCGACCGAGCCGTCCGGGCGGGACTGGCGGACCACGGGGCGGCGCTCGGCCGTCAGCGGCAGGTCGGTGACGTAGATCAGCCGCGACCAGCCCTCCTCGCGGCGCATCCGCTCGCCTGCCCCGGCCAGGTCCAGGTCGCCGTCGGAGTTGAGCGGCACGGTGCCGACCACCGTGCGCACTCGGTCGCGCTCCTCGACGGCGCCGCCGACGCGGGCGGCGGCCAGCCCGTCGTCGGAGACGATGCCGACGGCGGCGCCGGTTGTGGTGTCTGTCGGGGTCGTGTGGTCGGTGGAGCTCATGGCCCCAGGCTAGGAGAGCCGGCCGGGCCCGCGGTGGCTGTC
>NZ_JASPJZ010000015.1:38599-65663 GCF_030232385.1 Corynebacterium sp. MSK006 | reverse complement strand
CCGCCAGCCGGCTGGCGCTGCGTCGCGCGGCGGCGGGCCGGGCGCTCACCACGGCGTGCAGACGGTGCCCGTGCGCGCCCACGGCGCGCCGCGCGGCGTCGATAATCTCCTGGTTGTCGGCGTCCTCGGGCAGCATCGTGGCGGGGTACTCGAGGACGACGTCGCCGCCGAAGGCCGCGGTCAGCTCGCCGAGGCGCGGCGCCCAGGTGTGGTCGGCGAGCACGAGGCAGTGCCCGCCCAGGTGTTCGGCGATCGTGGTGAGACCCGGGTAGGCCACCGCGCCCTTCTCGCCGGTGGCCATGTGCGCGTCGGCGATCAGGTGCGACAGCCGCCGGTACCCTTCGGGCCCGCGGCAGATGACGGGCAGCACGCCGGCGTCGAGGCTGAGTTCGGCGCCGAAGACGGTGGGCAGGCCGGCCTCGGCGGCGGCCTCGGCGAAGGCGGCGACCCCGTAGAATCCGTCGCGATCCAGGATGCCGAGCGCGGAAAGTCCCAGTTCGACGGCCCGTTCGACGAGTTCCTCGGGTTCCGAGGCCCCACCGAGGAAGCTGTAGGAGCTCACCGCGTGCAGCTCGGCGAAGGGCACCTCGATTGACGACGTCGCGCGCCGCGCCGTGGGCGCGTCCGTCGCGGGCAGGTGGTTGACGGGCACCGGGGTGGGGCCCGGGCGGCCGGAGAGGATGCTTTCGATGCGTGACCAGCTGAGCGCCTCGCCGCCGTTGAACCTCATTGCAGTGATGGTACACCTGTTCGAATACGTGGGGAAGGTTCCCCGTCGCGCGGGTGGGCGGGCGGTGCGGGCCGTAGACTCTGGTGAAGTTGCGACCCGAGGAACTCCCGAGGAAGGAAGTGTGCAATGCGACTGCGCGCGGTGGCGGTGGCGGTGTGTGCGGCGGGCCTGACGGCGGCCCTGGCCGGCTGCTCCGGAGGCGACGAGGGCGGCGGGGACGCGCCGGTGCTCACGGAGGTCTCGGACTCGGGCTCGGCGTCCGCGACGCGGGGCGCCGACGCGACGACGCGGCAGGCGGCGGAGCGGACCTCGGAGATGTCGACCGAGCAGCGCTGCGACCCGGCGACGGTGGCGGCGGCGGGCTTCGAGGGGTACACGTACTCGTCGTTCTGCGACGGGCAGTGGAACCGGGTCGGCGTGCCGCAGACCGATGACGGGCGGCTGCTGCACTGGGAGAACGGCACGTGGGTCGAGTACGAGCGCGACGGCACCACGACGTGGGGGATGGCGCAGGCCTGCTACGACCCGGCGCGGCTGGCGGCCGACGGGATGCCGGCGGAGCTGCGGGCGAAGGTCGCGAAGTGCGACGAGGACCCGGGGCGCTCGCAGGCCTCGAGCAGCACGAGCACCACGCCGCCCTTGACGTCCATCGCGGGGCTGCGGCTGCCGGAGTGCGACGGGCGCGGGATCCTCATCGTCGAGTCCGTGCTGGTCGAGTACGGGATCAACGCGCAGTCCGTGGTCCACGAGGCCATGGCGCGACACCCGGGCGCACACTCGACCGAGCCCGGGCAGTGCTCCTCGCTGCGTGCCAAGCACGACGGCGCGACGGTCTACCCGATCTACTACGACCACGGCTTCGACAGGGCCGCCCTGTGCGCGGACAAGGCGGCGCGCGGGGGCAACGCGCGCACGCTCAACAACGACGGCGACTTCTCCGACCCCTGCTGACCCGGCGGGCCACTCACGTGCGCCACGCGCCCGCACTGACCGCCGACATCGACGATGAAAGAGGAACCGATGAAGCACTCCCCCACCCGCGGGGCCACCACCGGTACCGCCGATACCTGCGGCACGCACAGGGTCCGCACCGCGGGCGCCGTTCGCGCCGTGCTCTTCGTCGGGACCGCCGTGGGGACGATGGCTGTCAGCGCCTGCGCACAGGCTCCGGACCCCGATGAGGCGCCCACCTTGTCCGCCACCGACAAGAGCGCTGGCCGGACCGGCAACCAGACCACGGCGGCGACGGATTCGGCAGAGTCGCCGGGCGCTTCCCCGGAGCCGTCCGACGAGCAGGACAACGACCGGAGCAACGCCGAGTTCGTCGACGTCTCCCCGGAGCGCTTCGCCGCTCCGGGCGGCGCGGCGGACGAGATCGGCATCTTCACCGCGGACATCGGCGCGGACGCCAAGGTGACCTGCACCTTCGGCGACGACCGCGGCACCTACTGCACCGCGGCGCCGGACGACTCGGCCCCGAACCTGGAGGACATGGGCTACCTGCCCTTCACCGGCCGGCCGGGCGCGTTCGCCACCTCCGGCGCAGAGGAGACGCTCGACAGCGACGGCCTCTCGTGGGGAATCCTCGAGGGCGTGCCGCCCGCCGGCGGCGAGCTGCGCCCCGGCGAGCGACTGCAGACGCCGACGGTGACCTGCCAGCTCCCGGACGCCACCCGCCTGGAGTGCGAGAGCAACGGGCGCGCCTTCGCGATCGTCGACCCCGACCGCCACGTCGAGCCCGACATCACCCTGGCCGAGCACCCCGGCGACTGACCGGCCCGCGGTGCCGCGGCCGACGCTGTCCGACGCAGGGCAACTCCGGCGGGGCGCCCGCCGGACCGAAGCGTGAGCGACGCGTTGAGATGGGGAGCACTCCCTGTTCACGGTGTTATCGCCGATGTACAGGCCATAAAATTGCTGACATAAGCAATTCGGTTGACACCCACGTTGATCCCCACGGAGGCGCTCCCCATGTTCGGCCCACGTAACCACACCCCACGGATCGGCTCGCCGGCCACGGAGTCGGTCGCGTGTCTGGCCGTCACGGCGGGGCTGAGCGGCTGCTCCACCCCCGAGGCCGCCGACGCAGAGGCCGCTGCGACGGTCCGCGCAGGTGACGGGGCGAGCGCCTCGGCGGGCACCGAAAACGTGACGAAGCGCGGCCACGCCCCGGCGCCGACTCTCTCGAAGACCGCCGCGGAGACGCCCCGGCAGGACCGCGCGGCCGCGGCCCCGAGCAACGGCGCATCAAGCACCGACCCTGGCGCCGCCGCGGACGGCGTACCGGAGGGCCTGCGCGCGAAGCTGCTGACCTGCGCCCGACCTGCGCCCGACCAGCGTTCGACCAGCGTTCGACCAGCGCCTGAACGGCGTCCCCCCGTAATCTCAACCGCACACCCTTGAAAAAGACCGGAGACCGCCTTGACCCGTCGCACCTCCCCCGGCACCGCGCACGCTGCAGCGCAGGAACCCAGATGCCCCGCCGACCGGGATTCCACACACGGCCCGAACCACCACACGATCGAGCGCGCGGGGACCGTCGGCACCCGCGACCACGCCCCGCGCGCCGGCCGCACTGCCCTGCTCACGGCGCTCGCGGCGGTGGCCCGCGTCGGCCTGGCCGCCTGCTCCGGGGCGCCCGAGGGCGAGGGCCCCGCGCTCCCGGAGGCGACCGGCAGCCTGACGACGGCGACTCCGCAGGCCAGCCCGGAGAACCCGTCAAGCACGGCGCAGCCGAGCCCCGGGGAGACCACCGCGGAGGAGACCACCACACCAGAGACCGACGCCGCCGACGCAGGCGACGCAGGCGAGGACCCCGACGCAGAGACGACACCCGCCATCGCCGACGGCCCGCAGAACTGCGGCGAGGCCGTGCCCACGGACGAGGTCGAGGAGCGGTTCAAGGAGCAGAGCGGGCCGACCGACCTCTACGTCACGGGGATGACCTGCGACCAGGGCCGCGAGGTCCTGGACGCCTACCGCAACCTGCCGCCAGGGAACTACGGCAACGCCAACATCCGGAGCTTCGACGGCTGGCAGTGCTCCGCCCCCACCTACGGGAGCATCCAGGAAACCGGCAGGACCATGGGCTGCAGCCGCGAGGACGGGCGCGCCGTCTCGAAGATGCTGCGCTGGGCCGGAGCTCCCGAGCAGTAGCAGGCGTGCGACGGACGCGAGACCATCCGCGCGCCGAGCGCCCGCACTCAGAATCTCCGCAAGAAACCCGCGCGTAGAACACACCGCAGAACCGCACCCGAAAAACGGGAAAGCCGAGGACCCCACATGCACCGCTCCCGCATCCTGACCGCCGTCGCCGCCGGCATGCTCGCCCTGATCCCGCTGGCCGCCGGCTGCTCCGGCGACGACCGTGACCCGGCCGAGCCCCAGCTGGCGTCGTCGACCTCGACGACCACCGAGACCACCGCCGAGCACCACTGAGAGCACCTCCGCGGCACCCTCCCCCACCACCAGCGAGGCCGCGCCCGAGCCCGACGAGACCGAGCAGACCGAGCAGGAAGCGGAGGCCGCCCCCACCGCGGGCTCGTGCATCTCCCCCGCGACGGAGGCCGGTCTGCCGGAGCTGACCATCGCGGCCTACTGCGACGGGGTGTGGGCTCAGGTGGCCAAGCCCGGCACCGACGACTTCCGCGTGCTGCGCTGGGACGGCACCTGGCACGAGTACGAGAACCTCGGGCGGATCAAGATGGGGGCTCGCCCAGCAGTGTTACGAGCCCGAGATCGCCGACGCCGACGGCATACCCCAGGAGCTGCGCGACCAGCTCCCGTTCTGCGACTGAGCCAACAGCGTCCGCGCACCACGACGGACACCGGGGCACCCCGCCGCCCGCAGACGATCTTCCTACGTGCGCAATTCACCTCTCAGGAACGCTCCCGCGCGACCAGCCCGCTGACCTGCGCACACGACAACGGCTAGACCGAGCGGTACGCGCAGTGCTAGGGTAACCCCCGAAATAATGAACCGCTTCGTTCATTTTCCGAGACGAGCTGCACGTGCACACGTCACGCGCACCGCGTACCGCACGCCGCGCACCACGCACGGCGCACGGCGCACGGACGCGCAGGGCGCGCGCAACGGGACGTCGGAAATTGGGCGAGGCACGACGAACGTCAAGGGAGCACCCCATGTCCATCCGCCGCACCATCGCCGCCGGCACCGCCGCGATCATCTCCGTCAGCGCCCTCACCGCCTGCGGGGCCTACGACGACGCCCAGGACGGCGCCATCGACGAGAACGCCCCGATCCGCATCGGCACCACCGACTCGCAGAAGGAGGCGTGGCAGGTCTTCGAGGACAAGGCCAAGGACGAGGGCATCGAGCTCGACGTCGTCGACTTCTCCGACTACAACACCCCCAACGACGCCCTCGACCAGGGCCAGCTGGACGTCAACCTCTTCCAGCACCTGAAGTTCCTCGCCGCCTACAACGCCGGCTCCGACGCGGACCTGACCCCGGTCGGCTCCACCGAGGTCATCCCGCTGGCGCTGTTCTGGAAGGGCCACGACTCCCTCGACGGCATCGAGGGCGAGTCCGTCGCCATCCCGAACGACTCGACCAACCAGGGCCGCGCGATCAACGTGCTCAAGCAGGCCGGCCTCGTCGAGCTCAAGGGCGAGGCCCAGCTCGACCCGACCCCGAGCGACATCGACACCGACGCCAGCAAGGTCTCCGTGACCCCGGTCGACGCCGCGCAGTCCTCCGCCGTCTACGGCGAGGGCAAGCCCGCCATCATCAACAACTCCTTCCTCGAGCGCGCCGGCATCGACCCGAACACCTCGATCTACGCCGACGACCCGAGCAACCCCGAGGCCGAGCCCTACATCAACGTCTTCGTGACCAAGGCCGCCAACAAGGACGACGAGCGCATCGCCAAGCTGGTCGAGATCTGGCACTCCGACGAGGTCCAGGCCGCCAACGACCGCGACTCCAAGGGCACCTCGGTCTCCGTCGACCGCCCCGCCTCGGAGCTGCAGGAGATCCTGGACCGCCTGGTCGAGGACCAGAAGAACGCCAACAGCAAGTAGCAGGTAGGCTGCACCGATCGTGACCGACAATCAGCACAACCCCGCCACAATTGGCGACGCCGCGTCGCACGCCGTGGGCGGTTCCGGCGCCGTGGGCGCCGCCTCCGACACCGCCGCCGCGGGCGGCGCCGACCGCCAGGGCACCCGCCTCGAGCTGCGGGAGGTCTCCAAGGTCTTCCCGGGCAAGAAGGGCCACGCCGACGTCACGGCCGTCGACTCCGTGAGCCTGACCGTCGAACCGGGTGAGATCCTCGGCGTCATCGGCTACTCCGGCGCCGGCAAGTCCACCCTCGTGCGCCTGATCAACGGCCTGGACACCGCGACCTCCGGCGAGCTCCTCGTCGACGGCACCGACGTGGTGCCGCTCAAGGAGCGCGACCTGCGCGGTATCCGCCGGCACATCGGCATGATCTTCCAGCAGTTCAACCTGTTCAACTCCCGCACCGCGGCCGGCAACATTGCCTACCCACTGGAGCTGGCGGGCGTGGGCAAGGAGGAGCGCCGCCGCCGCGTCGCCGAGCTGCTCGACTTCGTGGGGCTCGCCGACCGCGGCGACAACTACCCCGACCAGCTCTCCGGCGGCCAGAAGCAGCGCGTCGGCATCGCCCGCGCGTTGGCCACGGACCCGTCGCTGCTGCTGGCCGACGAGGCCACCAGCGCGCTCGACCCCGACACCACGCAGGGCGTGCTCGACCTTTTGCGCGAGGTCAACCGGAAGCTCGGCATCACCATCGTGGTGATCACGCACGAGATGGAGGTCGTGCGCTCGATCGCGGACAAGGTCGCCGTCATGGAGGCCGGCCGCGTGGTCGAGTACGGCACCGTCTACGAGGTCTTCTCCGACCCGAAGACGGACGTGGCGGCGCGCTTCGTCGCCACGAGTCTGCGCAACACCCCGGACAACGTCGAGGCCGAGGACCTGCTCGCCCACGAGGGCCGGCTGTTCACCATCGACCTGACCGAGGAGTCCGGCTTCTTCGCCGCGGCCGCCGAGGCCCGCGACAACGGGGCCTCGATCGCCATCGTCCACGGCGGGGTGACCACCCTGCAGAGGCACAGCTTCGGCCGCATGACCGTGCGGCTGTCCGGCGACGAGGAGGTCGTCCAGACCTTCTACGAGCGCCTCCGCCACACGACGACGATTGAGGAGATCACGCGATGACCACCACCGTGCTGGCCGCCGACTGGGACCGCATCGGCGACACCTTCCTCGAGGCCATCTGGGACACCCTGGTCATGGTGGCGATCACCCTGGTCGCCGCCGGCATCCTGGGCCTGATCGTCGGCGTGCTGCTCTACACCACCCGACCGGGCGGCATCCTGCGCAACGCACCGGTGTACACGCTGCTCAACGTCCTGGTGAACTTCGTGCGCCCGATCCCGTTCATCATCCTGATCGTGGCGCTGCAGCCGCTGACGCTGACGGTGATGGGCACCTCCGTGGGACGCAACGCGGGCATCTTCGTGATGGTCATCGCGGCGACGTTCACCGTGGCGCGCATCGTCGAGCAGAACCTGGTCTCCATCGACCCGGGCATGATCGAGGCGGCGCGCGCGATGGGCGCGAGCCCCTGGCGGATCATCCGCACCGTGATCATCCCCGAGGCCCTCGGGCCCCTGGTGCTCGGCTACACCTTCATCTTCATCGCGATCGTCGACATGTCGGCGATGGTCGGCTACATCGGCGGCGGCGGACTCGGTGACTTCGCCATCGTCTACGGCTACCGTGCCTTCGACCCGGAGGCCATGTACGTCGCCGTCCTGGTGATCGTCGTGATCGTGCAGGCCGCGCAGTTCTTCGGCAACTGGCTGTCGAAGAAGATCATGCGCCGCTGATCCCGCGACAGGCCTGAAACCCCGGCACCGCTCCCCGGCGGGCCGGGGTTCCCTCATGCGGTGGCGTCGGCGCGCCACAGCACGGTGGCAACGCGCAGACGGTGAGAAAACGTGCGCGCGGGGCAGGCGCGGCGTCGGTAATCTTGGGGCGTGACGCGCAGACTCATGGCATTCGACCTCGACGGCACCATCCTCTTCGCCGACGGCATCCGGCCCGCCGACGCCGAGGCCGTCGCACGCTGGCGCGCCGCGGGCAACCTCGCGGTGACCGCCACCGGCAAGTCCATCGCTGCCACCCGCTTCGCCCTCCGCGGCACGGGCGTGGAGTTCGACTACCACGTGCTCAACACCGGCTGCGTGATCACCGACGCCGACTACCGGGTCATCGAGGCCGATCCGCTCGACACCGCGGTGGTCGCAGCCCTGGCCGAGGAGCTCGCCGGCGCCGAGGGCGTGAACCTCTACGCGACCACCCTTGACACCCGCGACCTCATCCTGCACAACGGGATCGGCGAGGCGACGACCTCGATCCTCGTCGACAACGAGAGCCTCGACGTCGCCGACATCCCGAAGCACGAATTCGTCGGCGCGCCGATCTGGGTGCCCGGCGACCCGGAGCGGATGGGGCGCATCGAGAGGTGGGTGGGCCGCTTCCCCGGGGCCTCCGCGGTGCGCAACCAGGACTTCCTCGACGTGATGCCCGCCGGCACCGGCAAGGGCGCGGGCATCGACCGGCTCGTCAGGCACCTGGGCATCGACCCGGTGGTCTACACCGTCGGCGACTCGTGGAACGACATCGGCATGCACCGCCGCGCCGACCACGCCGCCTGCTTCGACTACTCCCCCGCCGAGGTCAAAAAGGTCTGCGGGACGGTCACCGGGTCCGTCGCCGAGTTCATCGACGCCGTGCTCGCCCACGGCTGACCCGGGACCGCCACAGGGCCGGTGCAGGGCAGCCGCCGCCGGAAGTGGGCGGGCCCGGAACGGTGCAGGCGCAACGCGGGGCGACCGGTACCCCCGACGCGGTCAGCACGGGTCGGGCTCAGAGAGGTTCCACGGCGAGGGCGCGCCAGCCCTTGCCGCGCTTCGGCTCGTCGCCGCAGGAGGAGACCACGCCCTCGTAGGCGACCTTCTCCAGGGCCACGCGCCAGCGCCGCCCGTCCGGCGCCGCGACCTCGCGCACCGCATCAGCGGCCGCTCCGCCCAACGCAACGCCCGTGGCGCCGTCGGGCGCGGCGACGGTGAGGGAACCGGCGGGGGCGGGCGACGGGGCGTCGGCAAGCGCGGCGGCGACGGCGAGCTCGGCGACCTGGCCGGGCCCGTCGAAGCAGCCGCGCCCGCGGTTACCGGGCAGGAAGAGCTCGCCACGCGCGGCAGCGGCCATCAGCGTCCCGGCCGCCGGCGCGTTGAGGCGCCCGAAGGAGTAGCCCCACGGGAAGAGCAGCATCGACGGGGCGAAACGGTGGCCCTTCGTGTGCGAGGACTCCCAGACCCACTCGCGCGGCTGCGTCGCGTCGAGGTCGTGCGCGAGCGGGCGGCCCTTGATCGCGCAGCACGCGTCGCGCTTCGAGTGCGTGCACACCAGCAGCACCGGGTGCTCGATGCGCAGCGCTCCGTTGCGGCCCGGGCCAGACAGATCGAGGTCCAGGATCGCCTCGGGACCGGGCACCTTGAGCAGCTCGGCGACGCCTTCCGCGGTGAAGAAGAGGTACAGGTGGAACGAGTCGCTGCCGTCCGAGGCGTGGCCGCCGTGCCCGGCGCGCCCGACGCGGCGGATCAGCTGCAGGCCGGCGCCGTACGCCTTCAGGTGCCGCTTGAGGCGCCCCGTCAGATCCTCGCCGAAGGTGCCGCCGTCGAGGACGTCGCGGCTCCAGTGCTCCGGGTACTCGAGGGCGAGGCAGGTCGTCATGGACTTGGCGGTGCCGGGCAGCGTCTCGACCCGCACCTCCGAGCAGCGCGTCAACGGTTCCATGCGAATGAGCCTAGCCTGCACTGCGCGCGATCCACCCCCGGCCGCTACCGTGTAAGCCATGACCCGCCCGCACGCACGCCCGGCCCGCGCCGCGAGCCTGCTCTGCGTGCTCGCGCTCGGCGCCGCCTGCGCCGGGTGCTCGAGTGAGACCGAGGCCCCGGTCACCGGGCTGACGCCGCTGGGCGACGCGAACTCGGCGATGAAGACCGAGCGTCCCGACGGCCCGGCCGGCCTCGCCGTCACCGGCGTGCGCACCGGCCACCACGAGACCTTCGACCGCGTCGTCTTCGACCTCGCCTGCGAGGGCCACCCCGGCTGGTACGTCGACTACGACGAGACCCCGGCCAGCCAGGCCTCGGGGGCGACCGTGACCTACCAGGGCGCGGTGGCGCTCAACGTCAACATCGACGGCACCGCCTACCCCTTCGAGGTCGGCGTCGACGACCCGCACCTGACCCGGGTGGCCGCCCAGGAGGACGGCGTGGTCACCGAGGTCGTGCCCGTGGGCACGCTGGAAGGCCGCTCGCAGTTCGTCGTCGGCCTCGAGCGCGAGGTGCCCTACTCCGTGCAGGTCATCGACGAGCCGACGCGACTGGTCATCGACCTCGTGCGCAGCTGACGCAGTGTGCGCGGCGATTGCCGACGGCTGCGCCGCGCACGTCCCGCGAGCGCGCACCCGCCCGCCTCTGGCGCGCGCCGTGCGCGCACACGGCGCAGCAGGCGCGCGCCTGGCGCGGCAAGCGGCGCAACGACGCCGGAGACGCGGAACGCGCCACGCCGCACGGTGCGGGACCGCGGTGCGTGACGCGCAGCGTCGTCAATCGAAGGTCAGAACACGACGCGCAGGATGGAGACCGTGACGGCCGCGACGACGGCGGACGCCGGCAGGGTGATCACCCAGGCGGCGGCGATCGGCTTCATCAGGTTCCAGTTGGCGGCCTTGTTGACGATGCCCACGCCGAGCACCGCGCCGATGAGGATGTGGGTCGAGGAGACCGGCAGGCCCAGCAGCGAGGACGTCATGACCACGGCGGCCGCGGACAACTCGGCGGAGAAGCCGCTGGCCGGGTGCATCTCGGTCAGCCCGCTGCCGACGGTCTTGATCACGTAGCGGCCGACGAACCACAGGCCGGAGATCAGGGCGATGCCCATCGCGACCATGACGGCCAGCGGCACCGAGGACTCGGCGGCGATCTCGTTGGTCTTGAGCACGTCGAGCACGGCGATGAACGGCCCGATCGCGTTGGCGATGTCGTTGGAGCCGTGCGAGAAGGCGAAGGCCGAGGCGGTGAAGACCTGCATCCAGCTGAACAGCAGGAACGTCGAGCGCGACAGGTCCTGGCGCTTCAGGGAGCGCGCGAAGATGAACACGGCCATCCACACCACGGCGGCGATCATGCCCATGATGAGGAAGTTGCCGAAGTTCGACAGGTCCAGGTTCAGGTTCTTCAGGCCCTTGAACAGCATCATCGCGGAGATGATGACCGAGCCGCCGGCCGCCAGCAGCGGCACCCACACCTCGAGGGCGTGGTGGGCGTCGACGTCGTCGGCCTCGCGGTCGATGCGGTCGAGCTCGCGGTAGTAGTCGGACTCGAGCTCGTCGGGGTCGTGGTCCGGGTCGGAGTAGGTCGTCGCGTCGCGGACCATCGCGTTGGTGTAGGAGATCTGCTGGATCTCGTTGAGGCGCTCGAAGGCGTTCTTGTGGCGGGTCTTCAGCTCGGCGCGCTCGACCTTGATGTCGCGCAGGCGGGTGTCGGCGCGCTCGTTGTAGACGAGGATCGAGCTCTTGATGGAGCGGAACAGCAGCCAGGCGACCACACCGCCGAGCACCGGGGAGAGCACCCAGGAGATGGCGATGGTGCCGATCTCGCTCCACTGGACCATCGACCAGCCGCCCTTGCCGGTGATGAAGCCGACGGTCAGGGCTGCGCCGACGATGCCGCCGACGATGGAGTGCGTGGTGGACACGGGCCAGCCCAGCCGGGTGGCCACGAGCAGCCAGATGGCGGCGCCGAGCAGGGAGGCCATCATGATGTAGAGGAACTCCGAGGCGTCCAGGCCCTGGATGGCGTCGAGGTCGACGATGCCGGACCGCACCGTGTCGGTGACCTCGCCGCCGGCGAGCACGGCGCCGCTGACCTCGAAGATCGCGGCGACGACGAGCGCCTGCTTCAGCGAGAGCGTGCCGGCGCCGACGGAGGTGCCGAAGGAGTTGGCCACGTCGTTGCCGCCGATGTTGAACGCCATGAACATGGCGAAGACGATGGCTGTGATCAGGACGATGCGGCTCGCACCGTCGCCGACGAAGTCGAAGGACCACAGCGTGAAGATGATGATGGTGACCGCGAAGATGGCGCCGAAGGTCAGGTGCCAGCCCCAGTCGTTGGCCTGGGACGCGAGCGATTCACCGCCCTTTTTCGTTTGAGTCGTTGGTGATGCAGTCATGGGCCCGGTTCCCTTGTCTCTCTCCGGTTTCTCTGAGGGAGGCGGGCCGCCGTCGCCGGTGGGCACCGCCTCCACTGTGCGTGCAGGTTCGACGGTCCGCACGGGGCCGCACCTCCAGGTTGGTCGGACAGCGTGTCCACAGGGACTACCCAGTGTGAAGTCAGGGTTGCGCGCGCGTTAATTCTTCGTGCCGCTTGCCGACGTCCCGTCGGTCCCCGCCGGCGCACATCTGCGGCGTGGGCGGGGTGCGCGCGGGGTGGCGCGCGAGGGGTGCGCACGTGCACGTGTGCGCGCGGGTGAGCCCGGCCGCGGGGTGCCCGCGTGGGCGCGGGCGTGGGCGCGCGGGGCGGGCGAAGACGGGCTTCAGGTGTAGAGCGCCTCGATGGCCCAGCGGCCCGCGCGCCAGATGAGCAGCCAGGCGTAGGCCGCGCCGTCGGCGCCGTCCTCGCCGGCGACCTGGAGCCGGGCGACCGGTTCGGGGCGGTCGACGGGCCAGGGCCCGGCCCAGCCGGTGACCAGGAAGCGGCGCTCGCCCCAGGCCAGGCCGGCGGGGGCGGCGCTGAGCTCGGCCTCGGCGGTGACGGCGACGCGGCGCCCGGCGGCGTCGACGAGCATGACCCTGCTGGCGGGGTGGTTCGGCCCCGCGCCGAGGCGCGCCGGCAGCGGGCCCGGGATGCGGCCGGGCCAGGAGCCCTCCGGCGGCGCCTCGCGGGCCTCGCCGTAGGGCACGAGCTCGACGCGTTCGGCCACGCCGCGGCCGCCGATCAGGCGCGGCTGGAGAACGGCGTCGGCCCCGAGGGTGGACACGACGCGCTCGACGGCGCGGCGGGCGGCCTCTCCCCCGGTGCGCCGGCCCCACAGGGCGGCGACGGTCTCGGGCTCGGCGACCTCGACCGGGTCGAGGGTCAGCGCGACCAGCCCGTCGTCGGGGTCCGGGTCAGCCGGCGCCAGGTCTGCCGCGGCGACCGGCTCGGCGCCTCCTGCCGAACCGGCGGCACGGGAGGGACGGGAGGCGGAACCGGCACCGCCCACTGCACCGGGCCGCGACGCGTGCGGGTGGCCCGGGGCGGCGTCGAGGGCGCGGACGGTCAGCCAGCCGTCGAGCTGCCAGCGCACCCGGTCGGCGGTGGCGGACTCGGTCAGCGGCTCGCGGGTGCGCCACACCCGGGTCAGCCGCTCGCCGCCGGCGAAGTCCGCGGTCACCCGCAGCCGGTTGCACGCCACCCCGGCCTCGGCGAGGCGCGCGTGCAGCCGTGCGGCCAGCTGGCGGGCGGCGAAGGCCGCGGCGTCCACGCGCACCACCGGCTCCGACGGCTCGAGTGCCACGGCCAGGTCCGGGCGCCCGGCCTGCGGGGCGACCAGGCGCTCGCCGGCGGCGGTGGCCACCTCGCGCAGCCGCGCCCCGGCCGCCCCGAACCGGGTGACCACGGCCGGGCCGGGCAGGGCGGCCAGCTCCCCGGCCGTGCGTACCCCGAGGCCGACCAGCGTGGTCGCGGTCTGCCCGTCGCAGCCCAGGGCGACCTCGGCGACGAGCTCGGCGAGCGGCAGCGGGGCCAGGAACTCCCGGGAGGCGCCCGGCGCGACGACCCGGCCGTGCCGGGCGGCGAGCACCGCCGTGGACAGCTCGTCGGCGACCCCGGCCAGGCAGTCCACGCCCCGGCGGGCGGCGGCGTCGAGCAACCGCTCCACCGCGGCGTCCTCGCCGCCGAAGAAGCGCGCCGGCCCGCCCGCAGAGACCACCGCCAGGCCGGGGCGCAGCACCTCGACGCTGGCGGTGACCTCGTCGAGCCCCGCGGCCACCGGCTCGAAGGCGCGCGCGTCGCGGTCGGCGTCGGCCTCGGCGACGTCGAGCTCCGGGCACAGCGCCTGGGCCGCGCGCAGCCGCATGCCGCGGCGGACCCCGGCGGCACGCGCGGCGGTCCCGCAGGCGAGGACGCGGTGCTCGGCGACGACGGCGCCCGGGGCCGCAAGCCCCGCGGCCTGCACGGGCCAGTCGGGGAACCACAGCGCGATGACGCGCGGGGCCGCCACTGCCCCGCGCGCCTCGCTCTCCGCACTCGCCGCACTCGCCGTCACGGGGACGATTATCATCTATCGAACACCTGTACGCCAGTGCCGCCGGTCAGGCCCGGACTCAGACCGCGCGCAGCCGCCCGGCGGGACGCCGCGCCCCGCCGACGGCGCCCTCGGCACCCGCGTCGGCCCCGCGCGCGGCGTCGGCAAGCGGGCCCGGGTCACCCAGGCGCAGCACCGTCGAACGCGGCGCAGCCCCGCGCGCTACGGTGCGCACGCCGACCTCGAGCACCCGGATGCGCCCGGCGCCGCGGCCCAGCCCGTCGAAGCCGGTCACGCGCGCGCTCACCCGCGCCAGCGGCGAGGGCACGCGCACCCCGACGGCCAGCAGCGCCGCCGTGCCGCCGCGCAGCCGGGCCAGAAGCGGGCGCGCCGCACGCGGGGTCAGCTCCCTGGCGCCGCGCCAGACGACCAGGTCAAGGCCGTCGACGAGCACCCCCGCCACCGCCGCCGGTTCCGCCCCGGCGCGCGGCACGGCGACCACGCGACCCAGCTCCCCGCCGACCTCGGCGACCCCGGCGAACGAGAGCTCCGGCCAGCCGACGACCCCGACGCTCAAGCCCGCCGCCGTCGCCCGGGCCAGGGCCTCGGCGACCAGCGCGGCGCACCCGTCGAGCTCGGTGACCGCACCGCGGGCCAGCGGCAGGGCGGCGTCCAGGCGCGCGCCGAGGCCGAGCGTGTGCGCGGCGTCGGCCACCGCGGCGTCGGCAATCGAACCCCCGGTGGCACCCGCGCCGCCGGAGAGCGCGGCGACCTTCTCGCGCAGCGCGGCGATGGTGCCGGCGCGGTCGAGCCCCGTCAGCTCCCCGCCACGAACGCCTGTTCTATCCACGTCCGCGATTATCCCCCGCCCGCCGCCCGGGCGTCAACTGGTAGCGTAAGCCCCCATGACCACGGCATACGGCAGCATGCACGCACACCCGACCCCGATCCCCACCCCGCCGGTGGTGCGGCTGGGCACCTCGGCGCTGTTCGGGCTCGCCGTCGCCGTCTTGACCACCCCGCTGCCGCGAGGGGCTCAGGTCGCCGTGATGATCGCCGCCGTCGCCGCCGGCTGCCTGCTGACGTTCTCGCACCCCTACCGCCGCGAGATGCGCGCCTTCCTGGACAAGCGCGGCATCGAGGCCCGCCCGCGCCTGGGCCAGGTGCTGCCGCTGTTTCTGGTCTGGCTCGCGCTCATGCTCGCCCCGCTGCTCGCCCCGGCGGCGACCTGGGTGACGCTGGTGGCTTTCCTCGTCGTCTTCGGCTGGATGTTCTGGGTCTTCCCGCACGTCGACGGCACCCGCGCGCTCGCCTTCGCCGACCCGGAGGACTAGCCCCCTGAACGGGGGTTTTCGAATCAAAAATTTCGCCGGGGGCAGGGCACGGACAAGAATTACCGGCATGTTCCTCTCCGCACTCGACATGCTCGTGCCCACCCACCAGTCCTCCGGCCTGTGGCGCCACCCCGACGCCGAGCCCGAACAGTACCGCGACCTGGACTTCTGGGTCTCCCACGCGCGCATGCTCGACGAGGCCGGCTTCGACGCCCTCTTCCTCGCCGACGTCGCCGGTATCTACGACGTCTACGGCGGCAGCGGCGCGGCCGCCATCCGCGCCGGCATGCAGTACCCGCTGCTGGACCCGATGCCGCTGATCTCCGCGCTGGCGGCGGGCACCCGGCGCCTGGGCTTCGGCGTCACGGCGAACACCTCCTACGAGTCGCCGTACCTGCTCGCCCGGCGCTTCGCCACGCTCGACCAGCTCACCGGCGGGCGCATCGCCTGGAACATCGTCACCGGCTACCAGCCCGGCGCGCTGCGCAACATCGGCG
Source organism: Corynebacterium sp. MSK006 (assembly GCF_030232385.1). Classification (NCBI taxonomy): domain Bacteria; kingdom Bacillati; phylum Actinomycetota; class Actinomycetes; order Mycobacteriales; family Corynebacteriaceae; genus Corynebacterium; species Corynebacterium sp. MSK006. Next base: position 49,751 of record NZ_JASPJZ010000015.1, on the reverse strand, counting down.
CCCCCGAGCTCGACCACGACACCCGCTACGACCGCGCCGACGAGTTCGCCGAGGTCTGCTACGCGCTGTGGGAGGGCTCCATCGAACCGTCCGCGCTGGTCTCCGACGCGGAGTCGGGCGTGTACATGGACCCGGCCAAGGTGCACCCCATCGAGCACAAGGGGCAGTGGTTCGACGTGCCGGGCGCGGCGGTGAGCCTGCCCGGCCCGCAGCGCACCCCGTTCCTCTTCCAGGCCGGCTCCTCGCCGCGCGGCCTGGCCTTCGCCGCCCGCCACGCCGAGGCGCTGTTCTTCTCCGGCACCACGCCCGACAACGTCGCCCCGCTGGTCACCGAGGCGCGCCGCCTGCTGGCCGAGGAGGGCCGCGCGGACTCCGAGCTGACCACGATCACCTCCGTGACCGCCATCGCCGCCGAGACCGACGCCGCCGCCTTCGAGCGCTACGAGTCCTACCTGCGCTACGTCGACCAGGAGGCCGCGCTCGCGCTCTTCGCCGGCTGGACCGGGCTGGACCTGTCGACCTACGGCCCCGACGACGTGCTCGAGGACGTCGAGATCCAGGGCAACCGCTCCGCACTGCAGTCCTTCACCAGCCTGGACCCGACGCGCCGCTGGACCGTCGGCGACCTGGCCGCGCACATGACCATCGGCGGGCGCGGACCGGTCTTCGTCGGCTCGGGCGCCACCATCGCCGACGAGCTCGAGCGCTGGCTGCGCGAGTCCGGCGTCGACGGCTTCAACGTCGACTACGCCCTGCGCGGGCCCGACATGCGCGCCTTCGCCGAGCACGTGGTGCCGATGCTGCGTGCGCGCGGGCTGGTCTCGGACGATTCGATTGACGACGCCGCGCCGCGCACCCTGCGTGCGCGCGTGACGGGTTCCGACCTGCTGCCTGCCACGCACCCCGCGGCGAAGTACCGCCGCTAGCGGGCGCGCGGCCCGGGCTCAGCGGCCGCCGCGGTCGCGGCGGTCCTGCTCGGCGCGGATGCGCTCGGAGACGTCCTGGATCTTGTTGTTCGCCCACACGTAGAACAGGTGGCAGGCGTAGAAGACCGCCCAGATGCCGATAAACGTCGGCAGCCACCAGCCCCAGTAAAGGTCGGCCTGCCAGATGAAGATCGCCGTGAACAGCAGCGCGAACAGCAGCGTGCGGGCGGGGTCGACGTGGAAGAATATGCGCTCGCGTCCGCGGCGCTCACGTGCGGCCATGGGGTGACTCCCTTCGGTTCCGGTCGGGCTCGCGGCCCGCTCAGTCGAGGTCGCGCGAGGCGGCCCAGCGCGACAGCGCGTAGCGGTTGGACTGCTGCGTCTTGCGCAGGATGTTGGAGGCGTGCGTCTCCACGGTCTTGACGGAGATGAACAGCTCCTTGCCGATCTCCCGGTAGGTGTAGCCGCGCGCCAGAAGCCGCAGCACCTCCAGCTCGCGCGGGGTCAGCTCGTCGACCACGGGGTCGTGGGCGCCGGCGGCCGCCGGGCCGTGGCCGGCGAAGGCGTCGAGGACGAAGCCGGCCAGGCGCGGCGAGAAGTAGGCGTCGCCGCCGTCGACGCGCTCGACGGCGTGGGCGAGCTCCGCGCCGTCGATCGACTTGGTCACGTAGCCGCGGGCACCCGCGCGGATCACCGAGATGACGTCCTCGGCGGCGTCGGATACGCTCAGCGCCAAAAAGCGCGGCTCCACGCCCGCGTCGTGGACCCGCTGAATGACGGCCACCCCACCGCCGTCGGGCATGTGCACGTCGAGCAGCACCACGTCGGGCCGGGTGCGCACGATGCCCGTGACGGCGTCGGCGACGGTGCCGGCGTCGCCGACGACCTCGCAGCCGGGCTGGACGCCCAGCTCGGCGCGCACGCCGGAGCGGAACACGGAGTGGTCGTCGACGAGGAAGACTCGGGTCATGCGGCCAAGGATACCGCCCGCGCCCGGCCCGCTCACACGAGCTCCACGGCCACGCGCACCTCGGTGCCCTCCCCCGGCCTCGAGCGCACCGTCGCGGTGCCGCCCACGCGCTCGACGCGTCCGCGCACCGAGTCCGCCAGCCCGTGCCGGTCGGCGGGGACCCGCCCGGGGTCGAAGCCGCGGCCGCGGTCGCGCACGAAGATCTCGAGGCGCCCGCCGAGCAGCTCGGCGTAGACGTCGGCGCGGTCCACCCCGGCGTGCTTGGCCACGTTCACGCACGCCTCGCGCGCGGCCAGGACGGCGGCCTGCGCGACATCGGAAAGCGGCCTGTCCTCGCCCACGGTGACGGGCGCCAGGTGCAGCCCGAAGAGGTCCTCGACCTCGCCGCAGGCGCGCTCCAGCGCGCCGAAGACGCTCAAGGTCTGCTTTTCCTGGGTGTCGAAGAGCCACTGGCGCAGCTCGCGCTCCTGGCTGCGCGCCAGCCGCGAGACGGTCTCGGGATCGGCCGCGTTCTTCTGGATCAGAGCGAGCGTCTGCAGCACGGAGTCGTGCAGGTGCGCGGCGATCGCGGCGCGCTGCTCGCCGGCGAGCTTCTCGGCCCGTTCGGTGGACAGCCGCTCGGAGACGCGCAGCGCGGCGGGCACGCCGATGACGGCCACGCCGGCCAGGGTGAACACGACGGCGGTGAGGGCCTGGACGAAGCCGTCGGAGCTGGTGCCCACCAGCAGCACGATCACACCGACAAAGACCAGGCCCGTGCCCACGACCACGGAGGTGACCCCGGCCGGACCGCGCACACCGCGGTCGTAGGCCTGCCAGGCCAGCACGGCGCCGAGCGCGACGACGACCAGCGGCACCGCGAGCTCGAAGTTGAACCCGCCCTCGCCGTCGATGCTCACCGACATCGTCGAGCCGAGCACCAGGGCCACCAGGATCAGCCCCCACCACCCGAGACCGGGCACGCGGGTGCGCGTCGGCGGGGCGTCGGCGGGCTCGGCGTCGCGCGAGCTGGCCAGCCAGATCCCGGCGTAGATCAGCACGCCCACCCCACCGGCGGCCGTCAGGCCGAGCAGCACCAGGCGCACCCAGAACACGTCGACGCCGAGGTGGCGCGCAAGCCCCGCGGCCACGCCGGCGAAGACGGCGCCCTCGCGCGGGCGGGTGTAGACCGGGTAGGCCACCTCCCCGCGGGCGCGCGCGCCGGACTGCTTTCGGAACATGCCCTCCATCTTCCCTGCCGAGGCGCCCGGACACATCGGGGGTTTCCCTGATGCGCTCCGATGACGCACCGGAGACAATAAACGTATGGACACCAACACCGCGGGCGAACTGGCCCGCCGGATCTGGGCGACGCGCCCGCCGCGCCTGTCGGGCTCCCCGGGCGCCGGGGTGTGCGAGGGCATCGGCGTGCGCTACCGCATCGACCCGATGCTCGTGCGCGTGCTCTTCGTCGCGGGCGCGTTCATCTGGGTGACCAGCGTGCCGATCTACCTGATCCTGTGGGGCCTGATGCCCCGCTACGGCGTGCCGTACTCGCCGTTCGAGGCACTCGGCCGCCCCGGCTCCGACAGCGAGGACCGCACGAGCGGCATCCTGCTACTCATCTTCGCCGTGCTGACCTCGGGGCTGCTCGGCTCGAGCCTGGTCGACGGCTCGGCGCTGGCGTTCCTACTCTCCCTGGCCCTGGCCGCCGGCGCGTTCGTGCTGCTGCACAAGCGCACCCCGGTGCCGCCGCCCGGGCTGATCGCCACCCCGATTGACGACGCCGCGCAGCGCCCCGTCGACGGGGACGCACCCGTCGACGGGGCGCACGACGGCGCAGGCGCCGTCGGTGCGGGTGCCGCCGGTGCCGCCGGTGCCGCGCCGTGGGCGGACCTGTCCGGCTACGAGGTGGCCGAGGGCTGGCCGGACCCGCGAGCGGGCGCGCAGCGCCAGGCCCCGGCCGGCGACTGGGACCCGCTGGGCGCGGCTCCCTACGACTGGCGCAGCCAGGGCCGCACCGGCTACTGGACGGAGAACCCGGACTCCACGGGGGCCAGCTACCCGGGCGGCGGCACGGGCGCCGGCACAGGCGGGGCGCAGGACGCACCGTGGTACGCCGACGCCGGGGTCGGGGCCGGCGCCGGCGGGGCCACCCACTACCCGGGCGCGGACTTCGTCGAGCAGCCGAAGGAGAAGCGGCTCAACTGGCCGCTGATCATCGGCGGGGTACTCCTGGCCGCGCTGCTCGCCGGGGCCGCACTGGTGGTCGCCGGCGGCACGCTCTTCGGCGAGGACCGCCAGGCCCCTGCCGCGGAGGCGGACCTGCAGGACGACTACGAGGGCGGCCTGCGCGCCCTGACGGTGGACCTGACCGGCGTCGGCCCGCTCGACGAGCCGCACACGGTGACCGTGAGCTCGGGGCTGGGCTCCACGCAGGTCTTCCTGCCGGCCGGCGTGCCGCTGGAGCTGCAGTGCGAGGAGGGCCTGGGTGACATGGAGTGCACCTCGGGCGACTACAACCGCGACGCGCCGGGCGCGAAGCTGACGGTCGTCGTCGAGGGCGGGCTCGTGCCCTCGCCCACGACGGTCGCCGTGGTCGACGACCCGCCCGCGGACGGCGACGCGGACTAAGCGGGTCCCCGGACGCCGGGGTGGCCTGCGCGGCCTCTCCCCCGGCGCCCCGGCTCAGACCGACGCGGGGCGGGTCACTCCCACTCGATGGTTGCCGGCGGCTTCGAGGTCACGTCGAGGACGACACGGTTGACGTCGGCGACCTCGTTGGTGATACGCGTCGAGACGGTCTCGAGGACCTCGTAGGGGATGCGCACCCAGTCGGCGGTCATGGCGTCCTCGGAGGAGACCGGGCGCAGCACCACGGGGTGGCCGTAGGTGCGGTGGTCGCCCTGCACGCCCACCGAGCGGACGTCGGCGAGCAGCACCACGGGGCACTGCCAGATCTGGTCGTCGAGGCCGGCGGCGGTGAGCTCCTCGCGCACGATGGCGTCGGCGGCGCGCAGCGTCTCGAGGCGCTCGGCGGTCACCTCGCCGATGATGCGGATGCCCAGGCCCGGGCCCGGGAAGGGCTGGCGGGCGACGATGACCTCGGGCAGGCCGAGCTCGCGGCCGACGGCGCGCACCTCGTCCTTGAACAGCAGCCGCAACGGCTCCACCAGGGTGAACTCCACGTCGTCGGGAAGCCCGCCGACGTTGTGGTGGCTCTTGATGTTGGCGGTGCCGGAGCCGCCGCCGGACTCGACGACGTCCGGGTACAGGGTGCCCTGCACCAGGAAGTCGACGCTGGCGCCGGCGGGGGCGTCGGAAAGCACGCCGGAGACGGCGCGCTCGAAGGAGCGGATGAACTCGGCGCCGATCGCCTTGCGCTTGGCCTCCGGCTCGGTCACACCGGACAGCTTGGCCAGGAAGGCCTCGGACTCGTCGACGGTGACCAGCTTGGCGCCGGTGGCGGCGACGAAGTCGTTCTCCACCTGCTCGCGCTCGCCGGCGCGCAGCAGGCCGTGGTCGACGAACACGCAGGTCAGACGGTCACCGATGGCGCGCTGCACGAGTGCGGCGGCCACGGCGGAGTCCACACCGCCGGACAGCGCGCAGATCGCGTAGCCGTCGCCGACCTGCTCGCGCACGCCCTCGATAAGCTCCTGGGCGATGTTGGCGGCGGTCCAGTCCTGCTTCAGACCCGCGACGTCGGTGAGGAAGCGGGTGAGCACCTCCTGGCCGTGCGGCGAGTGCAGCACCTCGGGGTGGTACTGGACGCCGGCCATGCGCTTCTCGGGGCACTCGAAGGCGGCCACCGGCGCGCCGGCGGAGGTCGCGGTGGCGGTGAAGCCCTCCGGGGCCTCGGTCACGGCGTCGCCGTGGCTCATCCAGACCTTGTGGGTGTGCTCGAAGCCCTGGTGCAGCACGCCGGAGTCGACGGTGAGGTCGGTGCGGCCGTACTCGCGGCGGCCCGTGGCGGAGACGGTGCCGCCGAGCTGCTGCGTCATGACCTGGAAGCCGTAGCAGATGCCGAAGACGGGCAGGCCCAGCTTCAGGATCTCCGGGTCCGGGGAGGGCGCACCGTCAGCGTAGACGGAGGCGGGCCCGCCGGAGAGGATGAGGGCAGCGGCGTTCTTCTCGCGCACCTCGCCGGCGGTGATGGTGTGGGGCACGACCTCGGAGTAGATGCGGGCCTCGCGCACGCGACGCGCGATGAGCTGCGCGTACTGGGCACCGAAGTCCACGACGAGGACGGGGCTGTTCTTGGTCTCGATCGGCTGCGTCACGGTGAATGATCCTAGTCGATGCGCCGGTGGCACCCCGATTCGGCTCCGGGGCCTCCCCCGCGGCGTCCGCTTTCCGACGTCGCGCGGCGCACCGTCGGCGGCAGGGCACCGCCGGCGGTGCCCTGCCGCGGCAGCCGTCACCAGCCGCGGGTGGCGCGCTGCAGGGCGTCCTCGACCTCGGCGACGAGGTGGCGCAGCTCGGTGACGTCCGGGCGGGCCAGCGCGGAGAGCGATCCGGAGGCCGCGGTCAGCTGGGCGGCTGCGGCCCGGGTCTCCTCGGCGGCGGCGGTGACGGTCTCGACGAGCTCGCGGGCCCCGCCCGTGAGGTGCTCGACGTCGGTGTCGTTAAGCCAGCCGGCGATCACGCCCTGCACCGGCTCCATGATGCGGGCGACCGAACCGGCCTTGGAGTTCAGGCGGGTGACCAGGCGCTCCTCGCGGGTGACCTGCTCGTCGAGGGAGTCGATGCCCGCCTTCAGCGCGGTGTACAGCGCCGTGAGGGACTCCGGGGAGTCCGCGGCGCCCGGCTCGACGGCGAAACTGCCCGCCGCCGCAGTCTGCAGGCGCACCAGCGCCAGCGAGAACAGCGCCTCGCGCGAGGAGCGGTCCACCCGCTCGATGAGCCCGGAGAGCTCCCCGAGGTAGCCGCTGACGATGCCGTGCATGTTCGCCCAGATCTGCAGCGGGGCCAGCAGCAGGGTGCGCTGCGGGCCGGTCAGGTCCAGCTCCTCGGCGGCCGCGCGCACGCGCTCGCCGGCGCCGGCCGCCTCGGAGACGCGGGCGGTCAGCCCGCCGAGATCCTCGGCCAGTGCCCCGGTCTCCTCCTGGCCGTGGGTCCAGTCGCCGAGCAGGTCGTGGGCGCGGCGCAGCGCGGTGATCATCTCCGCGACGGCCGCCTCGGCCGTGGCGGCGGTGCCGTCAGCGGCGTCGGCGGCGTCGACCACCGGGGCGTCGGGAAGCGTGGCACCGGCGGCCTCGCGCGCGGCGAGCTCGGCGGGAAGCAGCCCCCACTGGAAGCGCTCGTAGCTCTCGACGCCGAGGGCCTCAGACAGCGCCGCGGCGGTGCGCTGGGCGACCTCGCGGCGGGTCTGACCGGACTCCTCCGCCTCGCGCTCCTGCTCGCGGACCTCGGTGTAGAGCCCGAAGGCCGTCTCGGCGGCCTCGGTCATCGGGCGGGTGCGCACAGAGAGGTAGCCGCCGGCGGGCAGCGGGGTGACCGTGGCCAGCACCTCGTAGGGGCTGCCGTCGGCGGCCCGGTTGCGCACGAAGCCCGCGAACGGGCGCTTCGCCTCGAGGGCGTCCCACATCGCACGGAAGACGCCGGCGGGCATGTCGGGGTGGCGCACGATGTTGTGCGGGGCGCCGACGAGCTCCTCGAGCGGGTGCTTGGACAGCCGGACGAAGACCTCGTTGGCCAGTGTGATGCGGCCCTTGTCGTCGGTGGTGGAGAAGAAGACGTCGTCCAGGCCGACCGGGTTCTCTTGCCGGTTCATCGTCAGTTTTCAGCTCTGTTTTCAGCTCGGGGGCTTCGCGGGCGCGCTCGCTCAGCTCAGCGCCAGGTCGACCTTCTGGAAGGACTTCACGTCGGTGTAGCCGCACTTCGCCATCGCGCGACGCAGGCCGCCGACCAGGTTCTCCCGGCCCGACGCGCTGGTCGAGGGGCCGTGCAGGAGGGTCTCCAGGCTCGGGCGCTCGCCGGTGAAGGCCGGGTGCGAGACCACGCCGCGCGGGAAGCGCGGATGGGCGGCCACGGACGGCCAGTAGTAGCCCTCGGCCCGGGCCTCGGCGGCCGGGGCGAGCAGCTCACCGGCGGCCACGGCGTCGGCGCCGCAGGCGATGGCCTTGGCCACGTCGCCGGAGCTCTCGATCTCGCCGTCGGCGATGATGTGCACGTAGCGCCCGCCGGTCTCGTCCAGGTAGTCGCGGCGCGCGGCGGCGGCGTCGGCGATGGCGGTGGCCATCGGGGCCTCGATGCCCAGCGCCGCCGAGGAGGTGTTCACACCGGAGCCGACGATCACGCCGGCCGCACCGGTGCGCATCAGGTGCAGCGCGGTGGTGTAGTCGGTCACGCCGCCGGCGATGACCGGCACGTCCAGGGAGCCGATGAACTCCTTGAGGTTGAGCGGCTCGCCGCCCTGGGCGACGTGCTCGGCGGAGATGATGGTGCCCTGGATGATCAGCAGCTCGGCGCCGGCCTTGATCACGTGCGGGGCGAACTCACAGGCGTTCTGCGGGCTGACGCGCACGGCGACGGTGGCGCCGGAGGCGCGGACCTCGCCGATGCGCTCGGCGAGCAGGTCGAAGTCCACCGGGGCGGAGTGCAGCTCCTGGAGCACCCGGTTGGCGGCCGGGGTGTCCACACCCTCGCCCTCGGGCTCCTTCGCGGCGGCGATCACGCGGTCGATCGTGCCGTCGAGGTCGGACTGACGGCCCCACAGGCCCTCGGCGTTGATGACGCCCAGGCCGCCCTGGCGGTCCATCTCGATGACGAACTCGGGCCCGGCCAGCGCGTCGGTCGGGTGCGACATCACCGGGATGTCGAAGGTGTAGGCGTCGATGTGCCAGGTCGTGTCGGTCTCCTTCGAGGAGCGGGTGCGCCGGGAGGGCACGATCGAGATGTCGCGCAGGTGGTAGGTGCGGCGGGCCTCTCGCCCGATGCCGATTTCGGCGTAGTCACGCATTGGGTATTTCCTCATCTCAGGGGACGACGAACGGCGGTTGTGCGCACAAGAGTTTACTCGCGGCCGCCGCACCGGGGCCAGACGGCCCGGCGGCGCAGCCGCCCACCCGGCGGTGGTACCGCCCACGGCGACCGACGGGGCGTCGTCAAGCACACGGAAGGGGCGCGCCCCCGGTGACACCCGTGGCACGCCCCTCCCCCGCTGTGGCAGCGGACGCGGCGACTAGTGGTAGTTCGGCGCCTTGACGGTCTGCTGGATGTCGTGCGGGTGGCTCTCGCGCAGGCCCGCGCCGGTGATCTGGACGAAGCGGGCGTCGTGCAGCGCGGCGATGTTCGCCGAGCCGGTGTAGCCCATCGCGGCGCGCAGGCCGCCGACGAGCTGGTGGGTGATCGCGTCGATGCCGCCGCGGAACGGCACGCGGCCCTCGACGCCCTCCGGGACCAGCTTGTCCTCGCTCTTGACGTCGGCCTGGAAGTAGCGGTCCTTGGAGTAGGAGCGCTTCTCACCGGTCAGGCCGCGGCCCTGCATCGCACCCATGGAGCCCATTCCGCGGTAGCGCTTGTACTGCTTGCCGCCCACGACGACGATGTCGCCCGGCGCCTCGGCCGTACCAGCGAGCATGGAGCCGAGCATGACGGAGTCCGCGCCGGCGGCCAGGGCCTTGGCGATGTCGCCGGAGAACTGCATGCCGCCGTCGGCGATGATCGGAACGCCGGTGCCCTTCAGGGCGGCGGCGGCCTCGAGGATGGCGGTGACCTGCGGGGCGCCCACGCCGGCGACGACGCGGGTGGTGCAGATCGAGCCCGGGCCGATGCCTACCTTGACGGCGTCGGCGCCGGCCTCGTACATGGCCTTGGCGGCCTCGCGGGTGGCCAGGTTGCCGCCGACGACGTCGACGCGGTCGCCGAAGTCCTTCTTGACCCGGGTGACCATCTCGAGCACGCGGTTGTTGTGGGCGTGCGCGGAGTCGACGACGAGCACGTCGACCTCGGCGTCGACCAGCTGGGCGGCGCGCTTGTAGGAGTCCTCGCCGGTGCCGATGCCCGCGGCGACGAGCAGGCGGCCGGAGGCGTCCTTGGAGGCGTTCGGGTACTGCTCGGTCTTGACGAAGTCCTTGACCGTGATCAGGCCGGTCAGCTTGCCGTCCGGGTCGACGATCGGCAGCTTCTCCACCTTGTTGGCGCTCAGCAGCTGCAGCGCCTGCTCCTTGGTCACGCCCGACGGGGCGACCACGAGCGGCATCGGGGTCATGACCTCGGCGACCTTGCGCTTCATGTCCGGCTCGAAGCGCATGTCACGGTTGGTGCAGATGCCCACGAGCACGCCCTCGGCGTCGACGACGGGCAGGCCCGAGATGTGGAAGCGGGCGCACAGGGCGTCGACCTCCTCGAGGGTCATCTCGGGGGTGCAGGTCACCGGGTCGGTGACCATGCCGGACTCCGAGCGCTTGACCGTCTCGACCTGCTCGGCCTGCTCCTCGGCCGAGAGGTTGCGGTGCAGCACGCCGATGCCGCCCTGGCGCGCCATGGCGATGGCCATGCGCGACTCGGTGACGGTGTCCATGGCCGCCGAGGCGACCGGCATGCCCAGCCGGATGTTGCGCGTGAACTGCGCGGAGGTGTCCACCTCGGAGGGGATGACGTTGGACTCCGCCGGCAGCAGCAGCACGTCATCGAAGGTCAGCCCGTTGAGCAGGACCTTGTTCGGGTCGTCTCCGCCGGTGAATACGCGCTCCTGGGTCATCTTCTTCGGTCTCCTCACTTGTGCGATCGCTCCCGGTCGCCGCCATGTGAATGGCGGTACTCCCCGTCACTTTAGTGCGGAAACGCGAGGCGGGGGTCATTGCCCTCGACAGGCGCCCTCAATAGGATCGGGCGTTGTGAACTTTGACCATCAGATGCCCCTCGACCCGTTCGCCGACGACCCGAACGACCCGGCGTCGTTTTTGACCGAGGACGAACCCGTCGAGCCGATCTCCGAGGAGGAGCGCGTCGCCATCGAGCGCGATCTCGCGCTGGTCAAGGACTTCCGCCGCGTGCTCGAGCCGCGCGGGGTGCTCGGCATCGTCTTCTTCTGCGAGGACTGCGAGATCTACCACTACTTCGACTGGGCGATCCTGGCGGCGAACATGCGCGCCACCCTGCGCGAGACCGTCAGCCCGGTCCACGAGCCGGGCGCGCAGCCCGACGTCGACGCCTACGTCACCTGGGACTACGCCCTGGGGTACCTCGACGGCGTGCGCGGCATCTGAATTGCCTTAATCGCCTGAATTGCCGACGCCGCGCGCGTAACGCACCGCGGGGTGGGGTGGGG
>NZ_JASPJZ010000015.1:0-38589 GCF_030232385.1 Corynebacterium sp. MSK006 | reverse complement strand
CCGCCGGGGGCGGCGCACGACGTCGGCAATCGCGCCGCAGGCGCGCTGGCTTTCGCTAGCTGCTGCCCTGGGCGCCGTTGCCCTGCTGGCCGGACGGCGCCGGGGAGTCGGTCTCGGGCAGCAGCTGGATGGTCGTCGTCGGCGTCGGTTCGCTGGTCGGCTGCGAGGGCGGCACGGGGGCGCCGCCGGGCACGGTCGTGGTGATCACGAGGGTGCTGGTCTCGGTGACGGTCTCGGTGGCCGTCTCCGGGCGGGTCGGCTCGCCGGACTTCTCGGAGGTCTTCTCCGCGGCGGAGGTCCCGGGGGTCTCGGTGGCTTTCTCCGAGATCGTGCGCTCGAGGCGCTCGGTGGCGGTCTCGGCGGTGCGGCCCTCCATGCCGGCGATGAGCTCGCGGGCCTCGAGCAGCAGGCGGCGGGCGGTCTCCTCGTCGCCGCTGTTGCTCGCCTCCTCCATCTGGTCGAGGGTGCCGGCGAGCTCGACGAGGGCCTGCTGGTCCTGGCCGCGATCCAGCACGCCGGTGGCGTTGAGCGCCAGTCCGCTGCCGGCGATGACCAGGGTCGCGGCGGCCGCGCCGACCAAGCCGGCGAGCCACGGGCGGTTGCGGCGGCGCTCGGAGAGGTCGCTGACCGCGGCGTGCCGGCCGCCGGTGGGCGCGCCGGACGCGGTGGCGGCGCCGTCGGCGGAACCCGCGAGGAAGACGGGCGCGGGCGGCGCGTCCGAGCGGACCTCGTCGCGCAGGTCCGCGAGCATGCGGGTCAGCTCGTCGGAGCCCTCCGCACCGGCGCCGAGCGCGTCGAGGAGCCGATCCTCCTCGCGCACCGCGTCCAGCTCTCGCTCAGCCATTGATCTCTCCCTGTTGTTCAATCAGCGTGCGCAGACGTTTCATCGCACGGAACTGGGCCACCCGAACCGCACCGGGGGTGCTGCCGACGATCTCGGCGGTCTCGTCCGCCGAGAGGCCGACCATCACGCGCAGGATCACGATGTCGCGGGCCCTCTCGCCCAGTGAATCGAGAAGTGCGCGCACTCTGTTACTGCCGTCGGCGGCGAGCACCGCGGCCTCGGGTCCCTCGGCGTGTCCGCCGGTCTCGGGGACCTCCTCGGTGGGCACCGAGTGGTCGCGGGCCATGGCGCGGTGGGCGTCGGCGACCTTGTTGAAGGCGATGCCGTAGACGAAGGCCATGAACGGCCGGCCGCGGTCGCGGTAGCGGCCGATGGAGTTGGCCACCGCCAGGCAGACCTCCTGGGCGACGTCCTCGGCCGTCGGGGCGCGGCCGCCGCCGATGCGGGCGCGCGCGTAGCGCAGCACCTGCGGGTGGATCAGCCGGATGATCTCGCGCAGTGCCCGGCGGTCACCGGAAACCGCGTCCGGAACGAGCCGTCGCAGTTCTTCGTCGGTGTCACTCACGGCGTCTGGCGGATCTCTCTACGTGTCATCGGGGAAAGACGGGGCGTCCGGGCCGTGCGCCGGGGGCACGCGGCGGACAGGGGTCGCCCAGCATCGTATCGCGAGAGCACCGTCAACCGTCAGATAGCCGGGGACTTTGTGCCGCCCCTCCCCCGGGAGTGGGAGGAAGCTGAGAATTAACCCATCTTTAACCTTTTACGTTTCCGCTGCTCACGGAGGCGCAACCCCGGGAGGGCACCTTGTTTCCACAGTTCAGATACCGGGCGTCCACTTTTCGTTCACCGAGCAGGCTTTAACTGCGTCTGGTAACGCGGCCACGAGAGTTCACGAGGAGATAGTCGATGTCACAGCCCCACCTGCTGCCCGGTCCGAACGCGGATTTCTGGGACTGGCAGCTGCACGGAGCATGCCGCGGTAAGGACTCGGACGTTTTCTACCATCCGGACGGTGAGCGGGGTCGCGCACGCGCCCGCCGCGAGAACCGCGCCAAGGCCATCTGCCACACCTGCCCGGTCATCGACGCCTGCCGCGAGCACGCGCTGTCCGTCGGTGAGCCCTACGGCATCTGGGGTGGCATGAGCGAGTCCGACCGCATGCTCTACCTGCGCCGCGAGAGCGTCCGCGTCTAAGGCGCCTGAAGCGCGCAGGCTGCGCCCCGGCGCGGCGGTCGACGTCACCGCCGCGCCGGGGCGCTTGTTTTATTGACGACGAAGGCCCGCCCCCTCCTGAGTGAGGGGACGGGCCTTCGTCGTTCGTCCGCGACGGCGGCGCGGCCGTGTTCAGCCGCTAGTGCTGGTGGCGCTAGTGCTGGTGGCCGTGGCCGGCGCCCTGGGCGGGCTCGGCCGGCTTGTTGACCACGGAGGCCTCCGTGGTCAGCACCATGCGACCCACCGAACCGGCGTTGACCACCGCGTTGTGGGTGACCTTGACCGGGTCGATGATGCCGTCGTCGATGAGGTTGCCGTACTCGAGGGTCTGGGCGTTGAAGCCCTCCCCGTTCGGCAGCTCGGCGGTGCGGGAGACGACCACGGCACCGTCCAGGCCGGCGTTCTCGGCGATCCAGAAGGTCGGCTTGGTCAGCGCGTGGGCCAGCACGCGCACACCGACACGGGTGTCGCCGTCGAACTGCTCGGCGTACTCGTCGATCTCGCGGGAGATCTGGGTCAGCGCGGAGCCGCCGCCGGCGACGATACCCTCCTGCACCGCGGCGCGCGCGGCGTTGATGGCGTCCTCGACGCGCAGCTTGCGCTCGGAGACCTCGGTCTCGGTCGCGGCGCCGACGCGCAGCACGGCCACGCCGCCGGACAGCTTGGCCAGGCGCTCCTCGGCCTTCTCCTTGTCCCAGGAGGAGTCCGTGGTCTCGATCTCGCGGCGGATCTGCGCGCGGCGGGACTCGACGTCCTCCGCGGAGCCGGCGCCGTCCACGATCACGGTCTCGTCCTTGGTGATGGTGACACGCCGGGCGGCACCGAGCACCTCGGTGCCCGCCTCGGCCAGGGAGATGCCCAGGTCCGGGTCGACGACGGTGGCGCCGGTGACCACGGCCAGGTCATCCATGAAGGCCTTGCGACGCTCGCCGAAGTACGGGGACTTCACGGCGGCGACCTTGAGGGTCTTGCGGATGGCGTTGACCACCAGGGCCTGCAGGGCCTCGCCCTCGACGTCCTCGGCGATGATCAGGGCCTGCTTGCCGGAGTCGGCGATCTTCTCCAGGATCGGCAGGAAGTCCGGCAGGGAGGAGATCTTGTTGCGCACCAGCAGCACCACGGCGTCGTCGAGCACGGCCTGCTGCGCCTCGGTGTCGGTGATGAAGTAGGGCGACAGGTAGCCCTTGTCGAAGGAGACGCCCTCGGTGACGTCCAGGGAGGACTCCATGGACTGGCTCTCCTCGACGGTGACCACACCGTCGCGGCCGACCTTCTCCATGGCCCCGGCGACCATCTCGCCGACGCGCTCGTCGCGCGAGGAGACGGTGGCGACCTGGGCGATGGCCTCGGCGTCGGCGACGTCGGTGGCGCGCTCGCGGAGCAGCTCCACGGTCTTCTCGACACCGGCGTGGATGCCGGCGCCGAGCTCGAGCGGGTTGGCGCCCGCGGCGACGTTGCGCAGTCCCTCGCTGATGATGGCGCGGGCCAGCAGGGTGGCGGTGGTGGTGCCGTCACCGGCGTTGTCGTTGGTGCGGATCGCGACGTCCTTGACCAGCTGGGCGCCGAGGTTCTCGAAGGGGTCCTCGACGTCGATCTCGCGGGCGATCGTCACGCCGTCGTTGGTGACGGTGGGGCCACCGAAGGCCTTGTCCAGCACGACGTTGCGGCCGCGCGGGCCCAAGGTGACCTTGACGGCGTCGGCCAGGGTGTCGACGCCGCGCAGGATGCCCTCACGGGCCTCCTGATCGAATGCGATGAGCTTCGCCATAAAAGAGGACCTCCCTTACTTGCCGACGACCGCGAGCACGTCGCGGGCGGAGAGGATCAGGTAGTCCTCGCCGTCGTACTTGATCTCGGTGCCGCCGTAACGCGAGAAGATGACGGTGTCACCCTCCTTGACGTCCACGGGCACGCGGTTGCCCTCGTCATCGAAGCGTCCCTTGCCGACGGCGATGACGGTGGCCTCCTGCGGGCGCTCCTTGGCGGTGTCCGGGATGACCAGGCCGGACTTGGTGGTGGTCTCGGCCTCGTTGATCTGGACCAGGATGCGGTCCTCGAGCGGGGTGATGTTGACGTTTGCCACTGTCATTCCTCCATTGCTGAAAGTTTCGTTCATTGCGGGTCGCGGAAGTGAGGCACAGCCGCCGTCGCGGGTGGACAACTGTGTGTCCGTCAACCTGTTTGGCACTCTACCCCCGGGAGTGCCAGCATTCAACAACCATGACTGCCAGCACCGGGGCGCCCGCGGGGACGGCGAAGGCCCGCACCCTGCAGGGTCGCGGGAGGCGGGCCGAAAGCCGGGAGTGCGCGGGCACGGCACGGTTCCGGGCGAGCGCCCGTGAGGCGTCGCCCGTGCGCCACCGCGCCGGCGGGTCAGTTGGCGAGGTTGAGCACCGCGGCACGCCAGAGGGCGAAGTCCTCGGGCTCGTCCTCGCGGTAGGCCTCGACGGCGCGCACGGCGTCGTCGACGCGGGCGACGGTGTCCTCGTCGATGTCCTCGCCGTCGGCGCCGACGAAGAGCACCGGGCCGCTGATGGCGCGGGTCGGGTCGGGCAGGAAGGCGGAGTTGCCGGTCGCGGCCTCGTTGCGGGCCAGGGAGGCGACCGGGTTGGGCTCGGCACCGGCGGCCGCGGCGCCGGCGCTGTAGAGCGCGGCGTAGACGTCGCCCTCCTCCTGGAAGACGACGGAGACGCGGCCGTCGACCGGGCCGCCGAGCAGTTCGGCCGCGTCGTCGAGCTCGAAGTCGACGACGCGGCGGGAGAGGTCAGGCTGCACCAGCAGGCCATGGGTCATGAGGGTCCTCGATCGGGTCGGTACGGGCCAGAGTCAGGCTCACGCTAACCCGGATCCGATGTTTCCGCAGCGCAGGCCACCTCTCGTTCACCGCGCCGACGCCGCGGGTTCACCGCGCCTCGGTGCTTGCGGCCCCGCGCACAGACCCGCCGTGCCGCTCAGCCCGCGACGAGCGGGGTGTCGACCTCCAGCGAGGTATCCGTGCCCACCGCGTAGCCTGAGGGCCGCGCCCCGCTGTGGATGAGCTTGGCCGCCAGCGTGGCGATCATCAGCCCGTTGTCGGTGCACAGCTTGGGCTCGGGCACCCGCAGCACGATCCCGGCGGCCGCGCACCGCTCGGCGGCGAGCTCGCGCAGCCGCGAGTTGGCCGCCACTCCCCCGCCGAGCAGCAGCGTGTCCGCGCCGGTGTCCCGGCAGGCCCGCACGGCCTTGAAGGTCAGCACGTCGCAGACGGCCTCCTGGAAGGAGGCGCACACGTCGGCCACGCGCACGGTGCGGCCCTCGCGCTCGGCGGCCTCGACGTGGCGGGCCACGGCGGTCTTGAGCCCGGAGAAGGAGAAGTCGTGGCGGTGGCCGTGCTCCTCGTCGCGTGCACGCATCAGCCCGCGCGGGAAGGCGATCCCCTCCGGGTCGCCGTCGCGGGCGGCGGAGTCGATGGCCGGCCCGCCCGGGTAGCCCAGGCCGAGCAGGCGGGAGACCTTGTCGTAGGCCTCGCCTGCGGCGTCGTCGAGGGTGGAGCCGAGCTCACGCACCGGCAGCCCGTCGGCGCCGACCTCGAGCAACTGCGTGTGCCCGCCGGAGACCAGCAGCGCGACGGCGTGGCCGAGCCCGCCCTCGCCGGTCAGCGAGCCGACGGCGACGTGCCCGCCGAGGTGGTTGACGCCGTAGAAGGGCACGCCCCAGGCCGCCGCGTAGGCCTTCGCCGCCGAGGCGCCGACCAGCAACGCCCCGGCCAGGCCCGGCCCGACGGTGGCGGCCACCACGTCCGGGCGCTCGATGCCGGCCTCCTTGAGCGCAGCGCGCATGACGGGCACGACGGCCTCGAGGTGGGCGCGCGAAGCGATCTCCGGCACCACCCCGCCGAAGCGGGCGTGCTGGGTCATCGACGAGGCGACCTGGTCGGCCAGGACCGTCACCGTGCCGTCGTCGTCGAGGCGCACCAAGCCGACGCCGGTCTCGTCGCAGGAGGACTCCACACCCAGGATGATCATGCGCTCAAGGTTACCGAGCCGGTCAAACGGGCCCGGACGCGCCGTCCCGCGCACACCTCACCGGCGCGCGCGGCGCACCGTCTCAATTTCCGACGCCCGCGCGGCGCATCGTGTACGCGTCCGCCCCCGAGGGCTGGTAGTAGCCACGGCGGATCCCGATGCGCTCGAAGCCGAGCGACTCGTAGAGACCGATGGCCGGTGCGTTGTCCGTGCGCACCTCGAGGAAGACCGGCCCGCCGAGGCGGTCGGCCTCCGCGAGCAGGACGTCCATCAGCCCGCGGCCGAGCCCGCGGCCCTGGAACTTCGGGTCCACGCCCACGGTGTGCACCTCGAACTCGGGGTCGCGCAGGGGCCCAACGATGCCGAGGCCGGCGTAGCCGACGAGCAGGCCGTCGATCTCGCAGCCGACGTAGACCGTCGAGCGCGCGGCGAACTCCTCGCGGAAGGCCCGCTCGGGCCACGGGCTCTCGCCCGGGAAGAGGAGGCGTTCCAGCTCCGCGCAGCGCGCGGCGTCGCGGCCCTCGAGCCCGCGCCAGGTCACGGCGCCGCCTGCGGCGCCGTCCCGGCCCGCGGCGCCGTCACCGCCGACGGCGCCGGGCGCGACGTCGTCAATCGGGCGCCCCCTCACGGGCGCAGCGCCGGGGAGACGCGCACCGTCGGCGCGACGGCGTCGGGGCGGCGCAGGTAGATGGGCCGGAACTCGACCTCGGGGGCGGTGACCAGGCCGGCAGGCTCCGGGTAGAGCTCGACGAGCTCGGCGTCGCCGGTCTCCGGCAGCTTCTCCGCGAGCGTGTGCGGCGCGCTGACCACGGCGAGGCCCTCGGGCACCGGCAGGTCGGCCGGGGCGCAGACCTCGGGGCCGGCGGTGCGCTCACCGGCGGCGTCGTAGGTGGCCCAGTAGGCCTCGCGGCGCCGCGCGTCGGAGACGACGAGCGCGACCCTCCCGCTCAGGCGCGGCGAGCGCGCCACGGCGTCCAGGGAGCAGACCCCCCGCAGGGGCACGCCCAGGGCGTCGGCGGTGGCGGCGGCGGTGGCCATGCCCACGCGCAGGCCGGTGAAGGGGCCCGGGCCGCAGCCGCAGACCACCCGGTCGATGTCGGCGTAGGTCAGGCCCGCCTCGGCGAGCACCTCGGCGATGGTCGGCACGAGCAGCTCGTTGTGGCGCCGGGCGTCGTCGAGCACGCGGGCGGCGCGCACGACGGGCGCAGGAAGCGCGGCGTCGGAAATCTCGTCGACGAGTCCGACGACGAGGCGGGCGGTTGAGGTGTCCAGGGCGAGCGTTGTCACACGCGCAACCCTACTGCCCCGCCCCGGTCAGACGAGCAGCAGGACCAGCAGCTGGCCGGCGATGATCTTGCCGACCATGCCCGTCGGGTAGACGGTGGCGTAGCCGCGGGCGGCCAGCTCGGTGCCGGTCTGCTCGTTGAGGTAGGAGATCACGGCCGGGTTGGTCGAGGCACCGGCGGCTACACCCATCGCCTCGTCCCAGGTCAGGTGCAGCAGCCACATGCCGACCGCGGCGCTGACGAGGTAGACCACGACGGTGACCACGAAGCCGGCGGCGATGTAGTAGAGGCTGGAGGCGTCGGTCAGGGCGTCGCGGAAGCCCGCGCCGGCGGTGGTGCCCACGCCGGCCAGGAAGATCGACAGGCCGAGCGTGGAGAGCGTGCGGTTGGCGTGGTACGGGATCTGCCAGTTGATGCCGCCGGTGCGGGTGAGCGCGCCGAGGATCAGGCCGGCGATGATCGGGCCGCCGCCGAAGCCGAGCGAGAGCACCGAGCCGCCGGGCAGCGGGATCGGGATCGCGCCGAGGATCAGGCCGGCGAGCAGGCCCAGGGCGAGGGGCAGCAGGTTCAGGTCGGCCAGGGAGCGCTCGGAGTCGCCGAAGAAGCGGTTGACCTCCGGCAGGCGCTCCGGGGTGGTGACCACGCGCACGCGGTCGGAGTAGTTGAGCACCAGGTCGTCGCTCGGGGCGATGTCGGAGTCGCCGCGGCGCACGCGGGCGATGGTGAAGCCGTGGGCGACGGTGTCGAGTTCACCGACGGTCTTGCCGGCGACGTTCGGGTTGGACAGCGTCAGGCGGCGGAACATCAGCCCGGAGCGCTCCAGGGACATCGGCACGGCCTCGCCGAGGACGGCCTCGGCGGCGTTGAGCGCCTCCTCGGTGCCGTTGAGGACGACGACCATGCCGGGCTCGACCGGGCGGTCCGGGTCGGCCAGGGTGTGGGTGCCGTCGGGCAGCTGCAGGCGGGTCGCCGAGACGGGCTCGTCGGCCACCACGGGCAGGTCGCGGATCGCGCCACTGATGCCGCTGCGCAGAGAGATCGCGCGCCACTGCACGGGCGCGACGATCAGGCCCTCCTTGCGGGCGTCGGCGACGTGGTCGACCTTGAGGATCGCCGAGCCGGCCGCCGCGATGACGATGGCGGCGATGACCGCACCCGGGTAGGCCAGCGAGTAGCCGACGACCACGTCCGCACCCTGGGAGGCGTCGAGCATGTCGACGATGGCGGCCATGGCAGGCGTCGAGGTCAGGGCGCCGGCGAACATGCCCGAGCCCTTGATCGGGTCGAGGCCGAAGGCCTGCACCAGCGCGTAGGTCAGGCCGACGAGGACGAGCAAGAAGACCGCCAGGAAGGCGTTGAGCTTCCAGCCGCGCGAGAGGAAGGAGGCGAAGAACTCGCGGCCGGCGGTCAGGCCGATCGCGTAGACGAACAGCGCCAGGCCCAGCTGGTAGACGAGCGTGGGCAGGCTGATCTCCGGGTTCATCGCGCTGAGGCCCAGGGCGACGAAGAGGACCGCGGAGGCGCCGAGCGCCAGGCCCGCGACCTTGATCTTGCCGACCGCCAGACCCACCGCGAGGATCAAAAACATCGCGATGAGAGGTTGATCGGCCAGGAAATCTAGCACTGCCACGGGCTCCAGGGCTCCTTCACTCGGCGGGCATTACCGGCTGCGATTGTGCCCGGAAACGCCCGGTTAGGCAACAAAATGAATGTGCACCCACGCCGACGCCCGGGCCTGCCCCCGGATGGGGCGGGCCCGGGCGTGACAGCCTGTGCTCAGGCGGGCGTCAGGTGGTTCCCACCGTGGGCGGCGGGAGTGCGGCCGGGGCTGGCCCGCGCGGGCGCGGTGCCTTTCCCCCGGCCGCGCGGGGCTACTCCGAGACCTCGAAGAGCCGCTGACCGACCATCGAGTCCTCCTCGCGCAGACCGCCGGGGATGATGAACATGCCCTTGGCGATGTGCTGGAGGTACTCGGTCATCTGGTCGTCGTACATGGCCTTCAACTGCGGGATGAAGTTGGTCGCGGGGTTGCGCACGAAGGCGATGAAGAACAGCCCGGCGTTGAGCCGGCCGAACTTGGTCAGTCCCTCCGTGTAGTTGTAGCCGCGCCGCAGCATCCGCGCGCCGCCGTGGTGGGACGGATGGACCTTGGCCACGTGGCTGGTCGGGTCGATCAGCGGCTCGCCGTCGTCGCCGGTCTTCTCGAAGTCCGGGTCGGTGAACTCGTCGCCGCCCGAGTTGGGCGCGCCCTTGAGCTTGTCGCGGCCGATGATCGTCTCCTGCTCGGAGAGGATCAGCTCGTCCCAGACCTCCATCATCATGTGGATCTTGCGGAAGCACAGGTACGAGCCGCCCGCGGCCCAGTCGCCGGCGTCGTCGCCGGGCTGGATCCACAGGTGCTTGTCCAGCTCCTCGTCGGTGTCCTCCGTCTTGATGTTGGAGGTGCCGTCCTTGAAGCCGAAGAAGTTGCGCGGGGTCTCCTGCTCCGTGGAGGTCGAGGAGGTGCGCCCGTAGCCGAGCTGCATCCACTTGACCGAGGCGGTGCCGAAGGCGATGCGCTTGAACTGGTGCATCGCGTGCAGGACCACCATCGGGTCCTCGCCGCAGATCTGCACGAGTAGGTCGCCGTTGCAGATGGACTCGTCCATCTTCTCGGCGGCCATGCGCGGCATGCCGTCCTTGAGCACCTGCGGGCAGTGGGCGGCCAGGCCGAAGCGGTCGCCGTCCTCGGGGTGCTCGAACAGGCTCGCGCCGAAGCCGAAGGTGATGGTCAGGGCACCGGTGCCCAGGCCCATCGCCTCGCCGGTGTCGTCCGGCGGGACGTCGTCGCGCGCCTTCGGGCCGTTGACCGGCTCGCCGGCCTGCATGCGCTCGGCGGCCAGCGTCCAGTCCTCGAGCAGCTGCCTGAGGTCCTCGCGCCGTCCGGCGGTCATGTCGAAGGCCACGGCGATCATCTGCTGCTGCGCCGGGGTCACGATGCCGGACTGGTGCTCGCCGCGGAAGGGCACCACCTCGTCGGAGGCTGGACTGTCCGCGGTGGCCCGAGCGGTGCCGTAGCCCGCGCCGAACCCGGCCAGGCCGAGCGCGGCGCTGGCGCCGATGCCGCCCATGAGCATCGTGCGGCGGTTGACGGTGAAGCTGTCCGATGTACCGGCGTCGGCGGTGTGCGCGCCCCGGGCGCCCGCGCCGTCGGTGCCGTTCAGGCCGGGGTTGTCCTGGGTGTCGGTCACGACAGGATGGCCTCGGTCAGCTTGGCCAGCGGCACGCGCAGCGCGTCGACCTTGTCGGCGAGCTCGCGGGTCTGCTGGTCGTTGAGGGTGTCGTAGTAGACGTAGCCGTCACCCTCCTTGTACTTGGCCAGCTCGTCCTTGAGGTCTCCGATGCGCTGGTTGATCTGCTCGGTCAGCTCCGGGTCCTTCTTCTTGGCCAGGGCCTCGACGTTGCCGAAGGCGACCTCCGCGCCCTCCAGGTTGGCCTGGAAGTCCCACAGGTCGGTGTGGCTGAAGAACTCCTCCTCACCGGTGATCTTGGTGGTGGCGACCTCCTCGAGCAGCGAGATCGCACCGTTGGAGATGTCGTCGATGTTCACCTCGAAGTCGTCGGCGTAGACGAGGTCGTAGAGCTCCTGGGTGTCGGCGACCAGCTTGTCGGCGTACTTGGCGCGGTCGGCCGGGCTGAAGGGCTGGTAGGCCTTGCCGTCGTTGTCCTCGGGCTTGGGCTGCCAGAGGTCCTTCTCGATGACGTGCCAGCCGGTCCACTCGCGGTCGGCGGTGTCGTCGGCCTCCTGGTAGTCGGCCTCGCGCTCGTCGAGGGCGGGGTCGATGTCGCCGAAGGCCTCGGCGGTCGGCTCGATGCGCTCGTAGAACATGCGGGCCGGGGCGTATTGGGCGCGGGCGGCCTCGTCGTCGCCGGCCTTGTAGGACTCGGCGAAGTTCTTGGTGGCCTCGAGCAGCTGACCGGACTGGTCGCGGATGTAGGCCTCGTACTGCTTGACGCCCTCGTCGATGGCGGCCTTGTCGTCGGCGGCCAGCTCGACGGCGTCGCCGGTGACGGTGAACTCGCGGGCGTCGACCAGGGAGCCGACCATGTTCTTCTTGCAGGCGGTGTAGTAGGTGCCCGGCTCGAGGAGCACGGTGAAGTCGCGGGTGGTGCCGGGCCCGAGGTTCTCCAGCTCGCCGACGATGCGCAGCTTGTCCTCGGCGAGGACCTCGAACTCGTTCTTGGCGGGGCCCTTGTTGTTCAGGGTGAACTTCACCTGGCCGGAGGTCGCCTCGCTGACGGCGACGTCGCAGGTGGTCTCGTCGATCTCGACGGCGATCGGGTCACCGGAGCCGGCGGCGTCGGTGCCGGAGGAGGCGCCGTCGTCGTTGGCCACACACCCTGCGAGGGCCGCGGGCAGCACGAGCGCGGCGGCGCCCACGGAGAGAATGCGTCGATTCATTACTGTTCTTCCTTTCGGGAGCACGCGTGCGCGGCCGCCGGGTGGACCCCGGGGTTTCCGATGTCCACGGCGGTCGCCGGGGCGGGCCCGGAACCGTCGGCGGGGGCGTCGCCCTCGGGGCTGCGCCCCGAGCGCTCCGCACGCTTCACGGCACGCCGAGTGCCGCGGATGTTGATTATGAAGATCGGCAGGACGATGACCAGGTAGACCACCCAGCCGATGACCTGCAGATAGGTCGGGGCGAGGTTGAGGTTGAACATCGCCTCGAGAAGGACGAACCAGACCGTGTCCGGGGAGAGCCCCGGGATCGAGCCGTCGAAGTAGCCGGTGATGTCGTAGGCCGGCACGCCCCAGCCCGGCAGGACGGAGGCCTCCTGGAGGTCGCCGATGCCGTAGGAGACGATGCCTGCGGCCACGAAGATGAGCAGCAGGCCGGTGATCTGGAAGAACACCGACAGGTTGATCCGGGCGGTGCCGCGGTAGACCAGCCAGCCGATGGAGACGGCGACGATCAGGCCGGTCAGCACGCCCACGGAAGGCTGCCAGAAGCCGCCGTCGGTGGTCGCCTTGACGGTGGCCCACACGAAGACGGCGGTCTCGACGCCCTCACGGCCGACCGAGAGGACGGCCAGCCAGACGATCCCCCGGCCGGAGGCGTCGTCGGCGAGCGCGGCGTCGGCCTTGCCGGTGATGTCGGCGCCCATCTTCTTGCCGCTCTTGCCCATCCACAGGATCATCCCCGTGATCATGGCGACGGCGACGAGCGAGAGGGATCCGCCGAGGATCTCCTGCGCCTGGAATGTCAGGGTGTAGGGGCCCCAGGTCATCAGGGCGCCGGCGGCCAGCGGCACGACGACCGCGATGACCACGCCGACCCACATGCGGGGCAGGACGTCGGTGCGCCCGACCTTCTTGAGGTAGGCGACGAGGATGCCGACGATCAGGGCGGCCTCCACGCCCTCTCGCAGGGCGATCAGAAAGTTTGCGAGGAACACGTTGATCCCACCGCCTTTCGGTACCGCCGGTCCCCCGTTCCGGCGTCTCGTTTTCGAGAACCTCGGGACCGGCAGACGTTAAGCCTAGGCTCACCTGCATAACATAACCACTATCGAATTAGTAGATAACTCAATATGTTTGCCCAGGCATGCCTAAGCCGCCCTTATTCGGGGGGGGGGACATGCTTCCCCCGCGGCGACACGTAAAGGTGCCGACCCCGGACATACCGGCGCCGGACACGCGAAAAACCCGGGCGCAGCGGGTGCGGCCCGGGTTTTGGGACGAGACTCTCCGGTGGGTCCCGAGGAGAGGCTCTGGGGCGACCGGCGGGGCGGGCGCCGCCGCCGGATCAGCGCGAGATCAGTGCGGAGTCAGCACGGCTCAGAAGAGGTACTCGTAGTTGCGCGAGATCACCACGGCCGCGATAACCGCAACCCACACGAGGATGATCAGCCAGCGCCAGCGGTAGAGCACGGTGCTGCCGCCGTAGCTGCGCACGGTCTCGGAGGTGACCAGCACGAACAGCGGGATGGTCACCGCCCACACGACCATGCAGTACGGGCACAGCAGGCCGAGCACGAAGACGGAGTCGTAGAACATCCAGTGCACGAAGATCAGCGCGACGGTGACCCCGACCTGGATGAGGAACCAGAACCAGCCGGCGAAGACGGCACCCGCGGCCAGCGCCGCGCCGATGGCGGTCACGGCGGCGAAGCCGGCGACACCGAACAGCGAGTTCGGGATGCC
This sequence comes from Corynebacterium sp. MSK006, assembly GCF_030232385.1. Lineage (NCBI taxonomy): Bacteria > Bacillati > Actinomycetota > Actinomycetes > Mycobacteriales > Corynebacteriaceae > Corynebacterium > Corynebacterium sp. MSK006. Next base: position 25,059 of record NZ_JASPJZ010000015.1, on the reverse strand, counting down.
GCCGATGACGGCCGAGGAGTTCGAGCGCATCACCGAGCCACAGGAGAGCACGGCGTTGACGTCGCAGCTGGCGACGTAGTCTTCGTCGGCGGCGATGTGCAGGTACTCGACGGTGAGCACGAGCGCGGCGGCCAGGCCGACGGCTCCGAGGAGGAAGATGATCCAGCCGAGGACGCGATGGGGCTTGGTGAGCACGGGGACTCCCTTTCGGGGCGGTGGTTGAAAGACCCCTACAGATTAGTCACACTTCCAAGTTGTTGACGCGTCGGCAGTATTATTCCGGCGCGTAGCCGCCGAGGACGACCAGCGGCCAGCGCACCTCGCGGACCGTCGCGGGATCGCCCCACAGCTGGGCCAGGTGCCCCAGGAAGTCGTCCATCAGCGCGCCCTCGCCCTCCTCGCGGGCGGTGCGCAGCGCCGACCAGGTGCCCAGGTAGCCGGCGAAACCGTGCAGGTCCATCTCGCGGACCAGGTGGGAGTCCTCGCGGAAGGTCCGCTCCAGCGGCACCTCCACCGAGCGCAGGTTCTCCTCGACCAGGCGGCGGCGCGGGTCCCAGAAGCGGTGGAAGGGCCCGTAGTAGAACTCCCGGAAGGCTTCAGCCACCGGCGTGCCCGGCCCGGGCTCGGCCACCCCGTAGGAGACCAGCGCGACCGGGGCGGCGGGCTTCGCGATGCGTCCGGCCTCGGTGAAGAAGCCGGGCAGGTCCACCCAGTGGGCGGCCTGGGCCACGGTGATCAGGTCCGCGCAGGAGCCCGGCAGCGGCAGCTGCTCGGCGGCGGCTGCGACGTAGCGCGCCGCGCCCGTGCCGTGGCGCACCTGTGTGGTGGCCGGGTCCAGGCCCACGGTCAGCTGGAAGTGCTCGGCCAGCCGGGCGGTCAGCTGCCCGGTGCCGCAGCCGACGTCGACGGCCAGCCCGCGGCCCGGGGCGGCCTCGGCCAGGCGCCCGGAGAGCTCGGCCGGGTAGTCCAGCCGGAAGGCGGCGTAGTCGCCGCCGGCGTCGAAGAGCGCGCCGCCGGTCACGCCGCCTGCGGCGCTTCGGTCCGTCTGCTGTCCGTCACTCATGCGTCGTTTCCTTCCCAGCGCCAGGAGATGATGCGCGCCTCGCTGTCCGGGTCTTCCTCGACCGCGGTCGTGCGGTCCAGGTGGACGACCAGGCAGGTGCCGGCGATCTGGCCGACGAGCCTCTCGCCCCACTCGGCCACCACGGCGGCCTCGTCGAGGCGCGACTCCAGGTCCAGGCTGTCGAGCGCGCCGACGGGGTCTCCCCCGCCGTCGCCGAGCAGCCGGTAGGCGTCGACGTGGATGAGCCCCGGCGCGCCCGGCTCGGTGGCCCGGTGCTCGCGGGCGATGGTGAACGTCGGCGAGGTCACCCGGCCGCGCACGCCCATGCCGCGGGCCAGGCCCTGGGTCATGGTCGTCTTGCCGGCGCCCAGCGGGCCGTCGAGGATGACCACGTCACCGGCCTCGAGCAGCCCGCCGAGGCGCTCGCCGAAGGCCCGGGTGTCCTCCGCGGTCTCGGCGCGGATCTCGCCGCGCTCACCGAGCCCGGCCTTCATCGGGCACCGCCCGCGGTGCCGGAACCACCCGCGGCGACCCGCGGGACGTCGTCAATCGAACCGCCCACGAAGACGCGACGGGTGCGTCCGGTCGGGCACGAGACGACCTCGTAGTTGATGGTGCCGACCTGCTCGGCCAGCCGGGTGGCGCTCACCCCGCCGGCGCCGAAGATGACGGCATCGTCGCCCGGGGCCACCCCGTCGGGGTTGTCGCCGAGGAAGATGACGTGCTGGTCCATGCACACCCGGCCGACCTGCGGGTAGGCGCGGCCCCTGACGGTCACGCCGAAGCGGCCCTGCCAGGCGCGCGGCAGCCCGTCGGCGTAGCCGGCCGGCACGACGGCCAGGTAGCCGTCCTCGGGGGCACGCCAGGTCATGCCGTAGCTGGTGCCCTCGCCGGCGGCGACGGGCTTGACCACGGTGATGCGGCCGACCCAGCTCATCGCCGGCTCCAGGCCGTGCTCGTCCTCGGGAACGCCGGCGACGGTCTCCAGGCCGTAGAGGGCCGCACCGGGGCGGACCATCTCGAAGCGCAGGTCCGGCCGCGAGAGCGTGCCCGGGGAGTTGGTCAGGTGGTTGACCGGCACCGCCAGGCCGAGGGTGCGCGCGCGGGCGATCGCGGCGCGGAAATGCGAGGCCTGCAGGTTGTTCTGCGCGTCGCCGGGAACGTCGCCGCAGGCCAGGTGGCTCATCAGGCCGGTGACGGTGACCTGCGGGGCGTCGCGCAGCATCGCGAAGACCTTGCCCCAGTCCGCCTCGTCGACCCCGGAGCGGTGCATGCCCGTCTCCACCTTGACCGTCACCCGGGCGGGGCGGCCGGTGGCGATGATGGCGCGGGCGTGCTCCGGCGAGATGACCGCCAGGTCGATGTGCGCGTCCAGCGCGGAGGCGACGTCCTGCTCCGGCGACCAGATCCACGCCAGCACCGGGGCGCTCACCCCGGCCTCGCGCAGCTGGTGGGCCTCGTCGAGGGTGGCCACGCCGAGCTGGTCGGCGCCGGCGTCAAGCGCCGTGCGCGCGACCTCGACCGGGCCGTGGTTGTAGGCGTCGGCCTTGACCACGGCCATCAGCTGGGCCGGGTCGACGGACTTCTTGAGCGCCCGCGTGTTGCGCGCGACGGCGTCCAGGTCGATCCGCAGTTCCAGAAGGTTCGTCCCGGACTTGTGCCCTCTCACTCCACGGTCACCGACTTCGCCAGGTTGCGCGGCTTGTCGATGTCCTCGTTGCCGCACTCCCGGGCGATGTAGGCCGCGAGGAACTGCAGCGGGACGGTCGCCAGCAGCGGCTGCATGATCGTGGAGGTCTGCGGCATGCGGATCAGCCAGTTGGCGTAGGGCTCGACGGCGGTGTCGCCCTCCTCCGCGATGACGATGGTCTTCGCGCCGCGGGCGCGGATCTCCTGGATGTTGGAGACGATCTTGGAGTGCAGCTGGGGCACCCCGCGCGGGCTGGGCACGATGACGACGACGGGCAGGTCGTCCTCGATCAGGGCGATCGGGCCGTGCTTGAGCTCACCGGCCGGGAAGCCCTCGGCGTGGATGTAGGCCAGCTCCTTGAGCTTGAGCGCGCCCTCGAGCGCGACCGGGTAGCCCACGCCGCGGCCGAGGAAGAGCATCGTCGGCAGGGCGCCGAGGTGGTGGGCGATCTCCTCGCACTGGCCGGCGGCCTCGAGCAGCGGCTCGATCTTGGCGGGGATCTCCTCGAGGGTGTCCCAGATCTCGCGGATCTCGTCGGGGTACTTGGTGCCCTTGGCCTGGGCGATGGCCAGGCCGACGATGTAGTTGGCGGCCACCTGGGCCAGGAAGGCCTTGGTGGAGGCCACACCGATCTCCGGGCCGGCGTGCGTGTAGAGCACACCGTCGGACTCGCGCGGGATCTGCGAGCCGTTGGTGTTGCACACGGCCAACACCTTCGCGCCCTGCGACTTCGCGTGGCGCACGGCCTCGAGGGTGTCGGCGGTCTCGCCGGACTGGGAGATGGCGATGACCAAGGTGCGCGCGTCGACGACGGGGTCGCGGTAGCGGAACTCGCTGGCGACCTCGATCTGGACGGGCACGCGCGCCCAGTGCTCGATGGCGTACTTGGCCAGAAGGCCCGAGTGGTAGGCCGAGCCGCAGGCGACGACGAAGACCTGGTCGATGCTCTTGAGGAACTCGTCGGAGAAGTTCTGCTCGTCGAGGACGATGCGACCGTCCTGGCAGTGGCCTGCCAGGGTGTCACGCACGGCGGCGGGCTGCTCGTTGATCTCCTTCATCATGAAGGAGTCGTAGCCGCCCTTCTCCGCGGCCTCGAGGTCCCAGTCGATGGTGAAGGGGCGGCCGGTGGCCTCGGTGCCGTCCAGGTTGAGGATGCGGTAGCCGTCGCGGTCGATGACCACGACGTTGTCCTGGCCGAGCTCGACGGCCTCCTTGGTGTACTCGATGAAGGCCGCGACGTCGGAGCCGAGGAACATCTCGCCGTCACCGACGCCGACGAGCAGCGGGGTGGAGCGGCGGGCCGCGACGACGCGGTCCGGGTGGTCGGCGTGCAGGAACAGCAGGGTGAACGCGCCCTCGAGGCGGTTGACCACGGCCAGGGCGCTGGCCTCGAAGTCGCCGGCGGTCTCGCCCTCGTTGTAGGCCTTGGCCATCAGGTGGGCGGCGACCTCGGAGTCGGTCTCGGAGACGAGCTCCACGTCGTCGCGCTCGAGCTCGGCGCGCAGGGCGGCGAAGTTCTCGATGATGCCGTTGTGGACGATGGCCACCTTGCCGTCGTACGACAGGTGGGGGTGGGCGTTCTCGTCGACCGGGCGGCCGTGGGTCGCCCAGCGGGTGTGCCCGATGGCGGTGGTCCCGGCCAGCTTGTCGGCCCCGATCTCCTCGATCCGGTCCTCGAGGTTGGCCAGCTTTCCGGCGCGCTTGGCCACGGAGACCCGGCCCTGGTCGGCGACGGCGACACCGGCCGAGTCGTAGCCGCGGTACTCCATCCTGCGCAGGGCGTCCACCGCGACGGTCAGCCCCGCCCGGTCACCCACGTATCCAACAATTCCACACATGGCCATCAGGCTACCGGCGCGTCGACCGCCACGTGAATCGCACGCGCCGGGGGTGTCCGCGGGATCTTTCCGGGCGGGCGCGTGCAAACGGATTCGCCCGGTCGGCGGCGCGGCATGCACGGCGTCGGATATTCTCTAGGGCGTGGCTGAGAATCTGAGCAAGAACCTGTCCAAGCTGTCCAAGCGGGGGCCGCACCGCGTGCTCGTGGGCGACCTGAGTTACGCGGGGCTGCCCGGCAAGGTCTACACGCCCGCCGAGGGCGACGGCGTGCCCGGCGTCGCCTTCGGCCACGACTGGCTGCGCGGGCTGAAGAACTACCACGTCACGCTGCGCCACCTGGCCAGCTGGGGCATCGCGGTGGCCGCCCCGGAGACCGAGACCGGATTCTCGCCGAACCACCGCGGCTTCGCCGCCGACCTCGAGACGGCCGTGCAGATCCTCGCCGGCGTGCGCCTCGGCCACGGCAACGTCACCGTCGGCCCCGGCAAGCTGGGCGTCATCGGCCACGGCATGGGCGCCGGCTGCGCGGTGCTCGCCGCGGCGGGTTCCACGAAGATCCGCGCCGTCGGCGCGCTCTACCCGGCGACCACCGCCCCCTCCTCGGTCGAGGCGGCCCGCCACCTGGACGTCCCAGGGCTGGTCGTCGGCTCCGGCGAGAGCGCGCTGCTCGACGCCGGTAACCCGGCCGCGCTGGCGCAGGCCTGGGGCGGCGAGGTGGCCTACCGCGAGATCGACAAGGGCAACCAGCAGGGCTTCACCGAGGACACGCTGTTCAAGCTGCTGCTCGGTGCGGCCCGCCCGCAGGTCGGCGCGCGCGAGACCGCCCGCGCCCTGCTGACCGGCTTCCTGCTGGCCACCCTGGGCGACGACAAGAAGCTTTCCGGCTTCGCCGACCCCGAGGCCACCGCCAAGGGCTTCGAGTCGCTGACCGGCGAGGACCTCGCCGACCGCGCCGACACGCTGGGCTTCAAGTCCGGCTCCGGCATCGAGCGCTCCCCCGCGAACTGACCCCGGGCGGGATCAAGTCCCGCCGCCGCGGCGCCACCTTCCCCGGTGGCGCCGTTTTTGTTCTTCCGTTTCTGTGGTCCCTTCTTGTCGCCCCGGCTCAGCGGCGCAGGATGCCGCGCACGGGTCCGCCCCGGCGCTGGCGCTGCCGCTGGCCCGGCTGCCTGCGCTTCGGCTGCGCAGGCGTCTCGGTCTTCTTCTTGGCCTCCTCGAGGGCGGCCTCGAAGTCGCGCAGGCGGGCGTCGGCACGGGCGCGGAAGTTGCGCGCGAACTCCTCGAACTCCATCACCACGGCCCCGCCTTCCTGGTCTCGCTGGCGGGCACGGGCGCCGGGGCGTCAGCCGGCGGCTCGGGCGCCGGTGGGGCCGGTGCGGGTGCCGGGGCCTCGGCGGCGGGTGCCGGGGCGGGCTCCGGGGCCGGTGCAGGCGCGGGTGCGGCGTCCGCGCCCGGGGCGATGCCGGCGGCGGCCAGCTTCTTGGGCGGCGGCTCGGGCTCGGGCACCTGGTCGAGCGGCACCTCCGGCTCGGGCTTTGGCGCGGGCTCAGGTTCGGGCTCCGGCTTCGGTTCCGGGCACTCGGGCTCCGGTTCGGGTGCGGGCTCCGGGACCGGGCACTCAAGCACGCCCGAGGACTCGATGCACTCGGCGACCGCGCCGATGACCAGGCCGACGACCGCCAGGCCGATGCCCACCCCGAGGACCGACTCATGGCCGCCGGGCTGCGGGCACTCCGCCGTGGCCGGGGTGACCGGCTCCTCCTCCGGCGGGCACTCCTCCTCGACGTTCTCCTCCGGCGGGCACTCGTGCTCCCCGGTCTCCTTGTCCGTGGTCTTGTCGGCCTTCTCGGTCTCCGCGTGGACGACCTTCTCCGTGACCGGCTTGTCCGCGGGCTCGTCCACGCAGTCCTCGGTCGGCGGCACCGGCTTCGTAGAGGTCGTCGTGGTCTTCTCCTCCTCGCAGTCCTCGATCTCGGTATCGCTCGAGGACTCGCCCGAGCCGTCGCCCTTGTAGTTCTTGCCGTCCGAGTCGCCTGCGGCCTCGACAGCCGCGCCGCCACCGGTACCCGAGGAGCCTCCCGAAGACCCACCCGAGCCACCGCCGGAGGAGCCCTCCGGCGGGCAGGCCCCGGGTACCACCGCGCCGTTGCGCTCCGCCTCGCACGGCTCCGAGCAGGCGTCCTCGACCTGGCCGGTCAGCTCCTCCAGGCACCCGCGGACCGCCTCGTCGCGGCCCTCGCACAGGTCCATCAGGCAGGCGGCGGCCTCGTCGATGAGCCCCTCACCGGCGCTCACACAGGCGAGGAACTCCCCGGGCTGCTCCACCGGGTCGATCAGCCCCAGCTGGGCGGCGATGCCGCGCACCGAGGCGACGAGCTGGCCGACGATGCTCTCCATCGCCGAGTCGGAGCCGTCCTCGACCTCGTCGATGACGCGGCAGGCCTCCTCGCCGGCCTCGACGACCTTGTCCGCGTCGTCCTTCTGCGTGAACCAGCTCTGGCCCAGCTCGCTGAGGCCGTGCATGAGCAGCCCGATGCCGAAGTGCTTGAGCAGCTGGATCAGGACACCGTGCAAGCCCCGCATCGGCCGGGTGTCCGTCTCCCCGGCCGCGGCGGCGAGCTGGGTGCGGATCTCACCGGTGTCCAGCCCGCTCAAGGCGCCGAGGCGCTCGCCGAGCTCGGCCGGCGGGACCTGCGGGCCGCGGTAGGTTCCCCGGGAGGCGCGCGTCAGCTCGGCGACCGCGCCCGCGTACCCGGTGCCGATCCCCGGCCTCATCGCGGCATCCCCGGCACGCCGCGCACGGCGGCGGTGTTGTCGTGCTCGACGTCGTCGACACGGTTGACGTGGCCGTCGACGACGGCCACCCCCTCGCCCACCGCGCGCAGCCGGGCCGCCCCCGCGTCGTGCAGCTTTTCCAGGGCCGCGGCCAGCGCCGCGCCTTGGGCGGCGAGGTCGCGGCCGGCGGCCGCCGCGCTCAACGCCGGTCTCGTGGTCGCGTGCACCGAGGACTGCCGCGTGACCTCGCGCGCGGCCTCGGCGAGCCTCGCGCGGGCGCGCAGCGTGTCTAGACTGATCCCTTCCTGGCCCAACATGGGCGATCCCCTCCTGGATCGGCGAACTGGCTTACACCACTGTTCGACCCTCCGGGAGGGGCTTCCGGTTCCCGCCTCCGTCAACAAGGAGAGAAACCGCTGTTCAGGGGCACCGCCCGTATGGGCCCGCGGGTGCCGCGGGCCCATACGGGCGGGCCCGGACCACGCTGGACCTCAGACCGCGGTGACCACCGCGGCCAGGCGGCCGGCCACGCGGCGGGCGACGGCCTCCTCGGGCGCCTCGACCATCACACGGAAGAGCTCCTCGGTGCCCGAGGGGCGCAGCAACACCCGGCCGGTGTCGCCGAGCTCCTCCTCGGCCTCGGCGATCGCGGCGATGACCGAGGGGGCCCCGGCGATCGAGGCCTTGTCGGCCACGGGCACGTTGACCAGCACCTGCGGCAGCACGGTCATCACGGAGGCGAGCTCCTTGAGCGACTTGCCGGTCTCCGCCATGCGCGCCATGACCGACAGCCCGGTCAGCGTGCCGTCGCCGGTGGAGCAGTGCTCGGGGATGATCACGTGGCCGGACTGCTCGCCGCCGAGCGAGAGGTCGAGGTTCTGCAGCTCCTCGAGCACGTAGCGGTCGCCGACCTTGGTGGACACGATGTCGATGCCCTGCTCGGCCATGGCCAGCTTCAGGCCCAGGTTGCTCATCACGGTGGCCACGAGCTTGTTGTCGCGCAGGTCGTTGCGCTCCTTCATGCCCACGGCCAGGATCGCCATGATCTGGTCGCCGTCGACGACGTTGCCCTCGGCGTCCACGGCCAGGCAGCGGTCGGCGTCGCCGTCGTGGGCCAGGCCCAGGTCGGCGCCGTGCTCGACGACGGCGCGCTGGACCTGCTCAATGTGGGTCGAGCCGCAGTTGTCGTTGATGTTGTAGGCGTTGGGCTTGTTGAAGATCGCCGTGACCTCGGCGCCGGCGGCCGCGTAGGCCATCGGGGCGACCGCGGAGGCCGCGCCGTTGGCGGTGTCGACCACGACCTTGATGCCGCTGAGGTCGGTGCGCACGGCCTCGCGCAGGTGGCTGAGGTAGCGGTCCTCGGCGTCGGGGGCCTCCTCGATGATCCGGCCGACGCCGGTGCCGGTCGGCCCGGTGGCGGGCAGGTCGGCCATGGCGCGCTCGATCTCGTCCTCGACGGCGTCGGGCAGCTTGCGTCCGCCGGCGGAGAAGAACTTGATGCCGTTGTCCGGCATCGGGTTGTGCGAGGCGGAGACCATGACACCGATGTCGGCGCCGTAGTCGTCGGTCAGGTAGGCCAGCGCCGGGGTCGGCAGCACGCCGACGCGCAGGACCTCCACGCCGCGGGAGGCCAGGCCCGCCGAGAGCGCCGCGGCGAGCATCTCGCCGGACACACGCGGGTCACGGCCGATGATCGCGGTCGGCCGCTTCTTGTGCGAGGGCAGGTCCGCGGTGAGCACCTGCGCGGCCGCCGCACCCAGCTTGAGGGCGAGCGGGGCGGTCAGCACGGTGTTCGCCTGGCCACGCACGCCGTCAGTTCCGAAGAGTCGTGTCATGTCCCCCATTATGCCTGCCGGTGTGCCGTCTCCCCGGCGCAGGCCCACGGCGTGGCTTGACGACGCCGCGCGCGGTGCGCGCTGCGCATCAGTACGGCAGTGCGACAGTGCGACAGTGCACCAGTGCGGCCGAAAGGCCGCACCTCCCCCGACAGACGGCGACGCCGCCGCTCCCGGGCGGGAGACGGCGGCGTCGGCAAGCGAAACCGGTGAAGGTTTAGCGCTTGGAGTACTGCGGGGCGCGGCGGGCCTTGTGCAGACCGGCCTTCTTGCGCTCGACGGCACGGGCGTCACGGGTGAGGTAGCCGGCCTTCTTCAGGGCCGGGCGGTCACCCGGGTTGTACAGGTTCAGCGCACGCGCGATGGCGAGGCGGAACGCGCCGGCCTGACCGGTGGGGCCGCCACCGGAGAGGTTGGCCTGGATGTCGAACTGGCCCTCGCGCTCGAGGAGGGTCAGCGGGCCCAGGATGAGCTGCTGGTGGATCTTGTTCGGGAAGTACTCCTCGAGGGAGCGGCCGTTGCAGGAGATCGCACCGGTGCCCGGCTGCATCTTCACACGCACGATGGCGCGCTTACGACGGCCGACGGTCTGGATCGGGCCGTCGACGCCCACGGGCTGCTCGACGACGGCGTCGCCCTCGGCCTCGGTGTCGGTCGCGACGGCGTCACCGATGGTGTTGGTGAACTCCTCGGTCGCGGCCGCGGCGGCGGCCAGGTCCTCGGCGTCAGCCACGTTCTCGGTGTTCTCGGTGTTGTTGATCGGCTCCGTCACTGGGACACCACCTTGATCTCGTAGGACCCGGGCTGCTGGCCGGCGTAGGGATGCTCGGAACCGGCAAAGACGTGCAGCTTCTTCACGGACTGGCGGGAGAGCTTGTTGTGGGGCAGCATGCCCTTGACAGCCTTCTCCACGGTCTTCTCGGGGTACTCGTCGAGGGCGCGACCGAGGGTCATGGCCTTCAGGCCACCCGGGTAGCCCGAGTGACGGTAGCGCATCTCGCGCTGGCGCTTCTTGGCGCTGACCGCGACCTTGTCCGCGTTGATGATGATGACGTGGTCGCCGCAGTCGACGTTCGGCGCGAAGTACGGCTTGCCCTTGCCGCGCAGCAGGTTCGCCGCGTGGGTGGCAAGGCGTCCCAGAACCACGTCCGTGGCGTCGATGACGTACCACTTGCGCGTGACGTCACCGCTCTTCGGGTGGAATGTAGACACTGATGACTCCTTGAAAGTCTGTCTTGGGGCTGCCGGCCAAGCTGGTGCGCCCGTGAACGGGATGCCTCGGCGGCCGGTGGAGACCCGGGGCAGTCGTGCCCCCCGGTTTCCCGGGAGGCACGGCACACAGACCGGAAACGATACCCGCCCGGTGGCGGTGAAGGCAAAACGCGTGTAGGGGCCGGGTGACGGGTGGTCCCCGTCGCCCGGCCCCGGCCGGCTCGTGCCGTTTACTCCCTTGCTTTCCGACGCCGCGTCGGTCGCCGTCGGCGGTTCGCGCCCACTCCCCGCCCCGCGCCCGGGCGCCCGCCGGTCGTTGCGTCGCCGCGGCGCGTGCGCGCCGCGGCGGTGGTTCAACGGTGCGGCGGTGCGGCGTCGGTGGTTGTCGGCGCTACCCGGGGGTCAGACGCCCCAGGCGGCCGCGGCGGAGCGGTTGGTGTTGGACATGTTGTCGTTGCCGGTCTCGACGACGCGGGCGACGGTCCGCAGGATCTCGTTGAGGTCGGCGGCGGCGGTGTCCCACTTGGTCTGCGCCTCGTTCCACGCGACGGCCGCCTCGCCCTCCCAGGCGCCGGCCATCGGGGCGACGTCGGACTTGAGCGTGGCCAGCTGGCCGGAGATGCGGCCGCTGGTGGCGGTGATGTCCGCCGAGGCCGCGGAAATGGCCCCGAACTGGTACTGGATGTCGGACATGGTTGTCTACTCCCCCTGTGTGTTCTTGTCTTCCCGTGCGGTCTGCGGCTGCGGCCCGTGCTAGATGGGCAGGCCCGCGCCGGCGTTCCTGAGCTCTTCGGTGTTCGCGGTCTCGGTGTCGTCGAAGCTGCGGGCGTTGCCGCGGATCGTGTCGGCGATCGTGCGCAGGGCCTCCTGCAGGTCGCGCGCGGAGGCGTCCCAGCGCACCATCAGGTGGTCGAAGCTGCGCTGCGCCTCGCCCTTCCAGGACGCCCGCACCCCGTCGACGACGCCCTGCAGGCGGTCGAGCTCCCCGCGGACGTCGCTGTTGGTGCCGTCCACACGGTTGGCCGTGGCCTGCATGACCTCGGAATCGGTACTGAACTGTCCGGACATGTTCTCTCCCCCTCGAGTAGTCGGTGCGGGCGGCGGCCGGGCGGCCGCCTGCTTCCCCACACACCTAGTTCGACTGCCCGGACCCCCTCGCCGGTTCCCCGCTCGCCGAAGTTCTTTTCCTCGTTTTTTGCCGCCGGCGCCCCCGCGCCGGCCTTTTCGCCCCCTGGCCTGGGCGGGAGGCTAGATGTGGACGCCGAAGCGGCCGAGGAAGTCGCGGACCATGGCGTAGAGGTCCGGCACGGTGATCCACTGGTCGACGACCGGGACGTAGACCTGGGTGGCCGGCTGACCGGAGCTGGTCACCGCGGTGCCCTGCGGGGCCGGGTTCACGCCCGGGGTCTCGACGGCCGGGGCGCCGTGGGACGGGGCCGGGGCGCCACCGCCCTGGGACCGGCCGCCCTGACCGCCCTGGGCCGGGGCGCCGCCGCCCTTGAGGCCGCAGCGGTTGGCCGCCTCGTCGATGCGGGCCAGTGCGTCGAGGATCTGGGGACCGCGACGGTCGAAGGTCGCCACGGCGCGCGCCTGGGCGACCTTGTTGTTGTAGTCGGCGGTGTTGGTCCAGTACCGCGAGGCCTGCTCGCAGGAGATCTGGCCCGAGGGCACCGCGACCAGGGCGCGGTCGATGGTGTCGGCGCTGGCCACGGGGGCGGACAGGCCCACGGGACGGCCCGGCGCGCGCAACTGCCCGGACTCACTCGGCCGCGTAGACCTCCAGCGACCCGGCGACCACCCCGCAGGCCGCACGCTGGGTGGCCGCCGGCGCCGTGCGCGTCTGGCAGCCGACCGACAGCTGGGTGTCGTGGGCGACCCAGCTCAGCCAGCTCGTCTCCGAGCCGTCGCCGGGCTCCTCTCGGTAGGCCACCGCTTCCTCGGGCGCCTCGGGTGCCGCGGCCGCGGCGTCCTGCGGGTGCAGCGCCGGGTCGGCGTCGACCTCGCGGGAGACCTCCTCGAGCACCCGGGCGCCGGCCACCCCGTGCAGCGGTGCCGCGGCGACGTGCACCCTGAGGTCCGGGTCGGGCCCGCGCAGGATCCAGCCGCCGTCGACGGACTCGGCCCGGAAGCCCGGCGGGGTGGCCAGGCGCACCGTGTCCAGCTCGTGGACCACGACCTGCTCGCCGACACCCGTGCCCGTGCCGGCGGACCCGCCGCCGATTCCCTCCGCGTCCCCGGTGCCGTCCTCGCCAGCGCCGCCGGCTTCCTGGTCCGCACCGTCAGCACCGTCCGCGCCGGTGCCGCCCGGCTCGGCCGCCACGCCGGGCGCACCGTCGGCGCCCGGGTCGGCCCCGGGTGCGGTGGTCGCGCGGATCGCCCACCACGACAGTGCGGCGACCACGAGGACCACGGCGACGAGCACCAGGTGGAAGACCCCGGGGCGAGGCCCCTCCCCGCCGCGCAGGGGACCTGGGCGCTCGGCGGGCCCGGCGGGTTCGGGCAGCGGGTGCTCGCGCAGCGCGTCGGCCGGGTAGGCGCCCACCCCCTTGGCCACCAGGGCGCGCACGAGGATCTCGGCGGCCGGTTCGGTGGCGTCGACGATCACCTCGACCTCCGGCCAGCGCTCCGGGTAGAGCTGGCGGACCTGGTCGACGACGGCGGGCACCGCCCACCCGTCGGTTATGCCGGAGGCCGGCAGGTCGTAGCGGTAGATGCTGTCCGGCCCGTCGAAGATCGTGGCGGTCTCGGTGACGGTCACCGTCAGCGCGCGGTCGGCGCGCCGTTCCTGTCCGTCGAGGCTGTCGGCCAGCCGGTCGATCGCGTTCGTCACGCCCGCTCACCTCCCCCGGCGCTGTTCGCCGCGGCGTCGTTCCCTTCTGTGACGGGCGCGTCGGTGCCGGGCGCGCCGGCGTCGGACGGCGCGGCGTCGGCACCGGTCTCGGGGACGGCGACCTGGAGCACGCCGACCCCGGCCAGGTGCGCACGTCCCGGCGCGCGGGCGGCGGGTTTGACCCCGAAGATGGTGCCGTCGTCGCGGTCGGAGTCGAGCACGACCGCCGCCGGGTTCTGGTCGCGCACCCCCGAGAGCAGCGGGCGGAACGCCGCGCGTGAGAAGCCGCCGGACTTGCGGGCGATGACCAGGTGCAGCCCGATGTCGCGGCCGTGGGGCAGCAGCTCGACGATCCCGGCGAACTCGTGGTCGTCGATGAGGTCTGCGTCGTCGACGACCAGGAAGATCTCGGGGCCGGTCCACCAGTCCCGGGCGGCCAGGCGCGCCGGGGTGATGTCCTGCCCGGGCAGGCGCCGGCGCAGCGTGGTCACGGTGTCGGCGAGTACGCCGCGCACGGTCGCGCTGTTGGCGGCGTAGGCGGCGAGCATCTCCTCGGCCACCGCCCCCAGGTGGGCGCGGCGCGGGTCGAGCAGCACGATGCGCGCGGCCTCGCGGCCCAGCTCCGTGATCCCGGCGAGCACCCCGGCCAGCAGGGTGGACTTGCCGGATCCCGAGGAGCCGACGCAGACCAGGTGGGAGCGCTCGGTTATGTCCCAGCCCTGCGCGGTCAGCCTCGGCCCGCCCACGCCCAGCGGGATCATGCTGCCCGCAGCCGGGGCGAGCGCGGCGCGGTCGAGCCGCTCGGGCAGCTCGCGCAGCGGCTCGACCGGCTGCTGGCCGGAGGCCTCCGCCACGGCGGTGACGTGGCCGATGTCCTGGGTGTTGGCCGCGGCCCACAGCACCGGCTCGCAGTCGGCGGTCAGCCCGCGGCCCGGTGCGGCCGGCAGCTTCTGCTGGGCCTTGCGGTCCAGCAGCGAGTCCATCGCCTCGGCCAGGCGCAGCTCGAGGCGGTGGGAGATCAGGTCGCGGATCGCCGGGCGCAGCGCGGACCAGCGCACCGTGGAGATGAGCACGTGCACCCCGGCGGCCGGCCCGTCGGCGACGATGCGCGCGATCTGGTCGAGGCGGTCCTCCAGCTCGCCGGACAGGGTGTGCCAGCCGTCGAGGACCAGGAAGGTGTGGGCCACCGGCGTGCCGCCGGGGTGGTCCTCGATGACGGCGGTGACCTCGTCGAGCACCCGGCGCGCCCGCTCGGTCTCCCCGCGCCCGGCGCGCCCGGCGACGTGCGGCAGGCGGGCCAGGGTGGCCAGGTCGCGGCCGGAGTCGATGATGTAGCAGCGGATCCGCGCGGTGGTGTGGGTGGCGGCCAGGGCGGTGACCACGGTGCGCAGCGCGGTGGTCTTGCCGGTCTTCGGTCCGCCGGCGAGGGCGAGGTGGCCGTCGCCGACGGAGAAGTCCAGGATCATCGGGTCCTGGCGCTGGTGGTAGGGCCGGTCGATGACGCCGACTGCCACCTGCAGCCTCCCCGGCGACTCGACGACACCGGCCAGTTCGACGCGTGCGGGCAGGGGCGGCAGCCAGATGCGGTGGGCGCTGCGCCCGTGCGCCGAGGCGACGGCGGCGTCGACCACGGCCTCGAGCACGGTGGGCCGTTCCCCCGGCTCACCGGTGGCGGTGCCCTCCCCCGCAGCGTGCGGGACCTCCTCCCCGGGGGCGGATGCGCCCGTTTTCCCGGGAGCAGGCACGTCAGCGCCTGCTCCGTCGAAGAGCCGCACTCTTCTGCGCCCACGGGTGAGCGACGCGGCGTCGGCAATCGAGGGCGCCTCGGGGGCGGCGGGCAGGGGCCCGGAGATGTAGGCCGCCTGGAAGCCGGTCAGTCCGTCGGGCCCGGACCGCAGGAAGCCGGCGCCCGGCGCGCGCGGCAGGGAGTGGGCGTCGGGCACGCCGAGGACCTGGCGGGACTCGGCGGCGGAGAAGGTGCGCAGGCCGATGCGGTAGGACAGGTGGCTGTCCAGGCCGCGCAGCCGGCCCTCCTCGAGGCGCTGGCTGGCCAGCAGCAGGTGGACGTGCAGCGAGCGGCCGAGGCGTCCGACGGCGACGAAGAGGTCGGCGAAGTCGGGGTGGGCGCTGAGCAGCTCGGAGAACTCGTCGACGACGATGACCAGCGCGGGCAGCGGCTCGAGGTCGGGGCGGCGGGCGCGCAGCGCCTCGTACTCGGCGACGCCGGAGAGCCCGCCGGCGGCGCGCAGGATCTCCTGGCGGCGGTGCAGCTCGCCGGAGATCGCGTCGTGCATGCGCTCGACGAGCACGGCCTCCTCCTGCAGGTTGGTGATCACCGCGGAGGTGTGCGGCAGCCGCTCCAGGCCGAGGAAGGTCGCCCCGCCCTTGAAGTCGACGAGCACGAAGTTGAGCTGCTCGGGGCTGTGGGTGGCCGCCAGCGCGACGACCAGTGTGCGCAGCAGCTCGGACTTGCCGGAGCCGGTCGCCCCGATGCACAGCCCGTGCGGGCCCATGCCTCCCTCGGCGGACTCGCGCAGGTCCAGGGTGACCGGCACCGCCGGCCCGCCCGCCCCGCGGGTGACGCCGACGGGCACGGTGAGCCGTTCGGCGGGCGGGGTCCGCCACAGCTCGGGCGGGTGTGCCCCGCCCAGGCCGTCCGGCCCGTCGAGGCCCAGCAGCGCCGGCAGGTCGTTGGCCACCGCGCCGCGGCCGTGGCCGGGCCGGCGGCACGACGCCGTGGCCCGGGCCAGGGTGGCCGCCGCGCGCGGGGACATCGCGTCGGGCACGCCGAGGTCCTCGCGCCCGTTGTCGGTGTGGGCGATCAGCCGGTCGGCGGCCGTGAGCGCCAGGCCCTCGTCGCGCGCCCGGGTGCGCAGCGCCGTCGGCGCCCCGGTGCCGACCTCGATGACGCAGGTCAGCGAGTCGTCGTCGAGGAAGTCCTCGGTACCGGTGGTCGTGACCCCGTCGACGACGAGCACCCGGTAGGCCGCCGCGTGCGGGGCGCGGGCGTGCGGCAGCCACTTCACCCACGCCCATCCGGTGGTGTCGCCGCGGACCTCGACGCCGACGGCCTCCGGGCCGTGGTGGAAGACGAGCTGGGCGATCATCGCGCGCACCTGGTCGCCCGCGCCCGGGCCGGCCACCGAGAGGTGCCCGAAGGCGGCGAGGTTGAGCACCACCGGCAGGTCCGGCACGGTGCCCACCGAGCGCACCGTGTGGCGCAGCGCCACCGCGCACACCGGGTCGAGGTCCTCGGGCGCGCCCTGCTCACCGACCTCGAGCGGGGTGCACAGCGGCGCCGGCCCGGTGCCCAGGCGCACGTGCAGGGCGTCCGCGTCCTCGGCGCCGCGCTCCCAGAGCCGGTCGGTGGGCACCAGGGCCCACAGGTCGCCGGGCGCGGGGTGGCGGTGCTCCTCGTGGGCGCGCTGGGCGGCGGCGTTGTCGAGCGCGGTGCGCCGCAGCTCGTTGAGGTGGCGCAGGTAGGTCCGCCGCGTCTCGTCCGGGTCGCGGTTCTGCGGCGGGGCGAACATGCCCATCATCCCCATGGCCAACATGACGGGCAGGATGAGCATCATCGGGTGCACCGTGCCGGCCATGCGCACCATCAGCAGCACCATGCCGATCATCGCCGCGACCATGACCAGCGGCAAAAGGATGCGGATCAGCGCGATGGGCCGCGGGGTGTCGGCGGCGGGCACCGCCTCGGCGGAGAGGCTGCCCTCCGGGCGCGGCGGCGCGGGCTCGCGCGCGCCGGGTGTCAGCGGATGGACGGTGCGCCGGCGCGGGCGCTCCGGTGGCGCGAACGGTGCGGCCGGCGCGACCGGCGCATACCGGTCGCGCGGTGCGATTGCGGTGGTCATGCGGAATATTCCCCCTCTGTTCTCCCCCGTCGCACGCGGGGTTCCCGCGGCACCCCTCGCGCCGCGCCCCCACGCGGGTCCCACCTCTCGGGTGGACACGGGCGCAAGTGTAGGTCACGATGAGCGCACACACAGGGGGAAGAACATATCGAGGGGGATTTTTCACCGTGGAGACCGAACACGTTCTCCGGCTGTGCGTGCGCGTCCACACGGGCGGCTTCCACCGGGAGACCGACCTGAGCGTGCCCGTGAGCAGCTCCGTGGCCGACATCGCCGAGGAGGTCGCCTGGCTGGTCGGCGCGCCGCACCCGCAGACGCCGTGGCGGGCGACCACCGCCGCCGGCGCACCCGTACCGTCCGAGGAGCCGCTCGGCGCGGTCGGCCCGCCCGACGGCGGGGTGCTGGTGCTGGCACCCGGGCACCCGAGCCCGCGCCCGGTGCCGCGCGACGCCGCCGAGGCGCTTGCCGACGCCGCGCTGGCCGGCCGTGCGCATCCCGGCGGGTTGGCGCAGACCACCGCAGCCGCCGGCGTGGTGATGCTCGCCGTGCTCGTCGCCCACGCCGCCCCGGCGTGGCTGGTGGCGGCCGTGGCGGGGGCCGCCTGCCTGGTGCTTTTGGCCTGGCGCCGCGAGCTGACGCTGGCCGCCGTCGCACTGCCTCCGCTGTGCGGGGTGGCCGCCGCCGGCTGGGTGCTCGGCGACGCGGTGCCGGACGAGGCCTCCGGGTGGGCGGCCGCGACCGGTGCGGGGCTCGCCGCCGCCGGGGTGGGGCTGGCCGGGGTGGCCGCCCTTCGCCCGCACCGCCCGGGGGCGGGCTGCCTGGCCGCCGGGGTGGTGATGCTCGTCGTGTGCGCCTTTGCCACCGGCGCGGGTGCGCTCGCCGGGGCGACGGGTGCGGCGACGGTCGCCGTGGCGGTCGCCCTGGCCTGCGGGTGGGCCGCCCCGGCGATCGCGCAGACGGCCGCGGGGCTCTCGGTTCCGCGCCTGCCCACCGCCGGCGAGGAGGTCACCCTGGCCGGCGTCGAGGTCCCGGACGCCGCCGCGCGCGCCGAGCGGGCCCGGCGGGTGCACGCCGGGGTGGTCTGCGGCGCCGCGGCGGTGGCCGTGGTGGCACTGCCCTGGCTCGCCTGGACCACCCGGGGCAGCTCGCTGGCGTGGTTCGCGCTGGCCTTCGCGCTGTGCGTGGCCGCCGCCTGCGGTCTGCACGCCCTGCGCCACGCCGACCCGGTGGCCCTCTGGGCGAACCTGGCCGTGGCGCTTGCGGGCCTTGTCGCCGCCGCGCCCGCGGCCACCGGTGTCCCGGGGGCCGTGCCGGTGGCCCTCGGTATCACCGGCACCGTGGCCGCCGCGGCGCTGTCCGCCCCGCTGTGGGCGGGAAAGCTCAGCGACCCGGAGCCGACGACGCTGGTGTGGTGGGAGCGCGCCGAGTCCACCGCGCTGGCCGCCGCGGTCCCGCTGGCGGTACACCTCGCCGGCGTGTTCACCTGGCTGCGGGGCCTGGGATGAGGGCCCGCACACCCGCGGCCTGCGCCGCCGCCGGGGCACTGCTCGTCCTGTCCGCCCCGCCGGTCCAGCCGGCCGCGGTGGGCGCCGAGCCCGACCGCGCCTGCGTGGTGGGCACCCCGCCGCCGGAGCTCGAGGTCCCGCCGGTGGCCGACCGGGGCCACGGCCTGGCCACCGGGTCCGGGGTGATCGTCGCCGTCATCGACACCGGGGTCGCCGACCATCCGCGCCTGGGCGGAGTGGTGCCGGGTGCGGACCTGGTCACCCCGGGCACGCCGGACCCGCTGCGCGACTGCGACGGGCACGGCACCGTTGTCGCGGGGGTCATCGCCGCCAGGCCCTCCGAGCAGGACGCGCTGGTCGGGGTGGCCCCCGGCGCGCGGATCGTCAGCGTGCGCCAGTCCAGCGCGCACTACCGCTCCCCCGCAGGTCCCGGTGCCACGGGTGTGGAGCGGGAGGGCTCGGGCACCCTCGGCGGGCTGGCCCGGGCGATCCATGAGGCCCTGGACCACGGCGCGCGGGTGATCAACGCCTCCGTGGTCGCCTGCGTCGAGCCCCGGCGCGCGGCAGTCATGGACACCTCCAGCCTGGATGAGGCGCTCGCCCGCGCCGAGGCCGAGGGCGCCGTGGTGGTCGCCGCCGCCGGCAACGCCTCGGCCGACTGCCCGGAGGGCTCGGTGGTCTACCCCGGCCACGCCGGGACGGTGCTCACCGTCGCCGCACTGGCCGACGAGCACCGGCTGGCCGACTACTCGGTGGCCGCCGGGCCCGGCTCGCTCGCCGCGCCCGGGCAGGTGGCCGTGGGACTGGACCCGGGCGGGGCGGGGCTGGCCACCGGGGTGACCGACCCGGAGAGCGGGGCGAGCCGCGGCTTCGAGGGCACCAGCTTCGCCGCCCCCGTGGTCAGCGGGCTGGCCGCCGCGCTCATCGAACGCCACCCGCAGGCCCCGCCGGCGCTCCTGCGCGCGCACCTGCGCCAGGCGGCCCAGCCGCCGCACGGGGCCGTCGACGCGCACCAGGTGCTCGGCCACCTGCACGTGCCGGCGGACGGCGCTCCCGGACACCGCGCCGGCGGCGCCGCAGGCGCAGGCTCGGGTGCGGGAACCGGCGACGGGGGCCACGGGGCGTTGTCAAACGGAGGCACCGCGGAACGCATCGCCGCGCCGGTGGCCGCAGACACCTCGGTGACCGGGCGCGCGGCGGCCGTCGGTGTCGGTGTCCTGGCGATCCTGGCGCTGTCCGGCCTGGTCGTCGGCCTGGCCGTGGGCGGGTCTAGCCGACGTTGATGATGTCCTGGCGGACCACGAAGGGCTTGTGGCCGGAGAGGGCGATGGTCACCTGGACCGACTGCGGCCCGATCGCGTCCTCGGGCCGGTCGACCACGTAGGTCCTGCACGACGTGTTCTCGAAGCCCTCAGAGGGGTCGGGAGTCGAGATGCTCACGCCGCCCCGTCGAAGATCTCGTACTTGAAGGAGCACCGCATGTCCTCGACGTTGTCGCCGTCGGTCGTTTCACCGCGGACGTTGATCCACAACCCGTTGGACTGCTTGGCACCCTCGTACTGGAGGAAGGCGTTGGCGTAGTCGTCCTCGAACATCACCGTCAGCCGCTTGAAGCCCTCGTCGTCGAGGTTGCTGAAGGTCGCCGAGACGTCCTCCGGCGGGCGGTCAGGGTCCGGGGCGTCGTCCGTGAGCCGGTAGGTGCCGTCACCGTTGGCGAGCTTCTCGTTGGGGCCACCCGCCGCCTTCGGCGTGGTCGACGACGAGGTCGCGCTCGAGGTGCCCGAGGCGCTCGAGGCCGCCGAGCTCGACTGCGCGGTCGAGGTCTGCGGCTGGGTGGTCAGCACCGGCGCATCCGGCTCCGGGTCCCCGATCGTGCAGGCCCCGAGGGTCAGGGCGGCGGTGCCGAGGGCCGCGGCGAGAGTAAGGCGGGCGGGGCGGGACGGGGACACGGTGGGGCTCCTGGGCCGGTCAAGTTCATCTGCGGTGCGCACCTCACTCTAAAGGCGCGCGCCCGGTGGCGCCGAGACCAGGTGGCGCCAGGACCGGGTCAGGCGTTGCCGGCGAGCACGATCGGCTGGGCGATCACGAGCGGCTCGAAACCGGACATCTCCACCGTGACGCGCAGCTGGGCCGGGCCGGCCTGCTCCGGCAGCGGGGCGATCACCCACCCGTTGCAGGTCTGGCGGTGGACCGTGCCCGCCGAGGGGATCGCCGCCCCGGCAGGGTCGCGGAACTCGAGGTCGACCGCGCAGTCGCGCTCGCCGAAGACCTCACCGTCAACGTCCCGGCTGCTCAGGTAGACCGCGGCGGTGTCGGTGCCGTCATCGAAGACCCGCAGCCCGCCGGTGGTCCCGGGACCGGGCGGCGCCGCACTGGTCTCGGGGCCCGCGGGCGGCGCCGCGCCGTACCCCGCGGTCTCCACGACGGTCCCCGCGGAACTCTCCGCGGCGGCGTCCCGGGCGGTGGCCGCCACGGTGCCCGGCGCGGGCTCGGGCCCGTACGCCGCCCCGTTTCCGGCGCCGGCCTGGCCGGCGCAGGCGGACGCGCCCACGCCGAGGGCCGTCACGCAGACGGCGAGCACCGCGCGGCGTCGGAAATCGACGCCCACTCGGGTGAGGCGACGGCGCAGTGCGGCACGGGACATGGCGGTGCTCCTGGGAGGTCGGGGCGGCGCACCATGATCCGTGCGTCGCGGTACGGCCTCAACCTAGAAAGCCCGCAGGGTCCGCGGCCAGTGCCGCGGGGAGCGTTCCCCGTGCTAGGGGCGCCACCACATGCGCTCGGGCACCCCGCAACGCGAACCGCGCTCGTCCAGCTTGACGCCGAGCACCTGGTGCAGCTGCACGACGTTGTGCTCGAAGCCCCACTCGGAGCCTGCCATGTACATCCCCCACAGCTTCGCGGTGGGCAGGCCCACCAGCTCGACGGCGCGGTCCCAGTTGGCCTTGAGGTTCTCGCACCAGTCGCGCAGCGTGCGCATGTAGTCGAAGCGCAGGTTCTCCTCGTGGAGCACCTCGAAGCCGTGGTCCTGCATCTTGCGCACCACGGTGCCGGAGCCGGTCAGCTCGCCGTCCGGGAAGATGTAGCGGTCGATGAACTCGCCCTTGCGGGTCTTGTGGTTGTCCGGGTAGGTGATGCAGTGGTTGAGCATCAGCCCGCCCGGGCGCAGCTTGCCGGAGAGGAACTCGAAGTAGTCCGCGTAGTTCTTCACGCCGACGTGCTCGAGCAGCCCGATGGAGCTGACGGCGTCGAAGCCGGACTCGGGCACGTCGCGGTAGTCCTGGTAGCGGATCTCGGCGAGGTCGCCCAGGCGGTCGGCCTCGACGGCGGCGCGGCCCCACTCGGCCTGCTCCTGGGAGAGCGTCACGGCGATGACGTGCACGCCGCGCTTGGCGGCGTAGCGGGCCATCCCGCCCCAGCCGCAGCCGATGTCGAGCAGGCGGTCGCCCTCCTTGAGGCGCAGCTTCTCGAAGACGAGGCGGTACTTGTTGATCTGCGCGTCGTCGAGGCCGGCGTCCTCGGTCGGGTAGTAGGCGCAGGTGTAGGTCATCGTGTCGCCGAGGAAGAGCTCGTAGAACTCGTTGCCCACGTCGTAGTGGGCGGAGATGACGTCCGCGTCGCGCTCCTTGGAGTGGCGCGACAGGCCCTGGCGCAGGGAGCGCTCCAGGAAGGAGGAGCGCTCGACCTCGGGCAGCGGCTGGATCTGCAGCGCGCCCATGCGGCGCAGCTCGGCGTAGATCTTGAGCAGGTCGCCCGCCGAGGGCCTGCGGAACTGCCCGTAGAGGTCACGCAGAGTGTCGAAGATGCCGTAGGGGTGGGCCAGGTGCTCGCCCTCGACCTCCATGCCGCCGGTGACCCAGGCGCGGGCGAAGCCGACGTCGCCCGGGCTGGTCGCGATGTAGGAAAGGCCCTCCGGGCTGAGGATGCGCACCGTGTACCTCGCGTCCGCGGGACCGGCGGTCGAACCGTCGAAGGCCTCCCAGCGGAAGGGGTTCGGCGCCTCGACGAGCATGTCGATGATCTCACCGACGGTCATCGTGGAGTTTTTCTCGGAGGAGGCGGTCATAGCGTTCACTGTCCTTTCTCAACCGACTGACACGCCAGTCTAATCGTCTGCGCCTAATTCGCCCGTTGAATCAGTGGGCCGTCCCGGCGGGTGCGCTGAGGCGGCCGGGACGTCCTTCCCGGCGCCGGCTCAGGCGCCCTCGACGGTCTTCTCGTAGAGGCCCGGGAAGCGCCCGTCCGGGTCGAAGACCCGCTTGAGCTGGGCGGGAAGCGACCCGCCGTAGAGCGCCTCGAACTGCTCGCGGGTGTAGAAGGCCTCCGAGTACAGCGACTTGTGCCCGCCGAGCTCGTGGACCTTCGCCTCGATCGCGCGGTTGAAGGCGCCCTCCCCGGCGTCCGGGCCCATCAGGTCACCGGGCACCGCCGACCAGAACCCGGCGTTGATCCAGGTGGTGCCCGGCTGGAGCGGGTAGAGCGGCCAGGGCGCCTCCGCCCCGGCGGTCAGCTCGCCGGTGCCGACCAGCTTCTCGGAGCCGGCGCGCAGCCGGATCGGGCACAGCCACATCGGCTGGATGTCGCAGGAGGAGAAGAACCAGCGCAGCCACTCGGCGAGCCGGTCGGTGGTCACCTCGACGTCCTGGACAACCCGCTCGCGGTGCGGCTCGCCGGTGCGCGCCCGGGTCAGCCGGTGCTCGATGTCGAAACGGCGGTCCAGGCCGACCAGCTTCCAGTAGAAGCTGGAGCGGCGCAGGCTGCGCGGCCACAGGCGGCGCACCGTCGGGTCCTGCGCGCCGAAGGCCCGCGAGCACCAGAACCAGTCGATGTCCCAGCGCCACAGGTAGTCGCGGAAGGCCAGCCGGTCGCGCAGCACGCCCTCGGGGTGCTGGATGGAGCGGTAGTAGACCCGCTCGCGGGTGTAGTCGCTGACCGGGCCCTCCTCCTGCGTTCCGGTGCCGAGCACCAGGTAGAGCTCCTCCGGGGAGAAGACCACCGCGTCCAGGTAGTCGACGCGGACGTCGGCGTACTCGGCCGTCTCGGCGGCCGCACCGAGCGCGGCGGCGAAGCTGTCCGGGTCGTTGAAGCGCACGTGGCGCAGCTCGACGGCGGCCGGGGCGTCCTCGAGCAGCACGCGCAGGCGCACCGCGTAGCCCAGCGAGCCGTAGGAGTTGGGGAAGCCGCGGTAGAGGTCGACGTTCTCCTCCGGCGAGCAGGTGACGATCTCGCCGGTGCCGGTGAGGATGTCCATCTCGGTGACCGACTCGTGCGGCAGGCCGTTGCGGAAGCAGGTCGACTCGACCCCCATGCCGCTGACCGCCCCGCCGAGCGTGATCGTCTTCAGCTGCGGGACGACCAGCGGTACCAGGCCGTGCGGCAGGGTGGCGTCGACGAGGTCCTCATAGGTGCACATGCCCTGCACGTCGGCCGTCTTGGCCACCGGGTCGACGGCGATGACCCCGTGCAGCCCGGAGACGTCCAGGCCCGCGGCGTCGCCGGAGCGGCCGCGGAAGAGGTTCGAGGTCTTCTTCGCCAGCCGGGCGCGTGTGCCGGCGGGGATGGCGCGGAAGCTCTCCGTGAGCTTGTCGACGCCGCGTTGGTGCGCCCACCAGCCCACAGGTTCCACGTCGACGGGGTCGACCCCGCGCCCGATCGTAAGCGACTGTGTGGCCCTGGCCGCCAGCCCGACGGCCGCATCGCGAATACCCATGCCCGTCACCCTAACTCCGATCCCGGGCACCGCGCCCGCGGAGAAATCCCGCGCCCGGGGAGAACCCGGGGCAGATTTCAGGGCCTGACGGGGTCTTCGACCTCGAGGGCGGCCTCGGCCGAGAGCGCCGCGCCCTCCGGCAGCAGGCGCAGCACCGGCCACCAGCCCGGGTGCGGCTCGGGCAGGCCGAGGACGGCGGCCGCCTCCGGGTCCGGCAGCCGGTGGCGCATCCCGTTGTCGGAGACGACCTGCACGCCGTGACCGGTGTCGACGGCGAAGGCGCCCGCCCCGGGCCCGGCGAAGCGCTCCGCGGTGCCCTCCCCGGGAAGCTCCACGGCCGTTCCGTAAGGCCGGGCGGTGTGCAGGCTCAGCGCGGCGTCCGGCCCGCCGGTGCACACCTCGGCGTCGGTGGGGTCGGCCAGCTCGAGTGCGCCCACGCCGTCCGTACCCGCGGCGTCGAGGTCGGCGGCCGTCAGCTCGGGCAGCTCCGGGGCGGCGGCGAGCACCTCCGTCGGCGGGCGCCACACCCTCGTGGCCTGGTCGACGCCGAGCTCGGCGCGCACCCGGTCGCCGTCGGCCGTGCCCTCCTCGGGCAGCGCCCGGCGGCCCTCCGCGGTGACCAGCCAGTCACGCACGGTGCCGGAACGCGCGCCGTCCGCGCGCGGCCGGGCGATGAGCCCCGCGGCGTCGTCAAGCGGGCGCGGCGCGGCCAGCGCCACGGTGACCGCGCCGTCGGGGGC
>NZ_JASPJZ010000014.1:0-65734 GCF_030232385.1 Corynebacterium sp. MSK006 | reverse complement strand
GGCTTCGCCCACGCAGCGGGGGAGCCCGCGGCCCGCGCGGGTCGCGGCGCCTGCGGGGCCCGGCGCTGCGGCGCCGGGGCACCGCCCGCCGGCCGACGGTGCCGGAAATCGGGGACGGGGGTCACCGAGACGTCGGAAAGCTTGGCTGCGTCGATGGAGTAGCCCGCCAGGAACGAGCGCACGTCCGCCTTCGACGGCTCGCCGGCGAACCGGCCGACCATGGAACCGCGCTGGTAGGGGCTGAGGCTGTAGCGGATGACGTACTCACGGCCCTCGACGCCCGTGCCGTGGGCGGAGGCGCCGGTTCTGCTGGAGTGACCCATGCCGCCGATGATAGAGGAAGCCGGGGCGGTTGTTAGGATGTCTCGGCGTGATTGTCACTCATGATCTCGAGGTACGCGTCGGAGCCCGCACCCTGCTGACCGCCCCCGGCGACCAGCTGCGCGTGCAGCCGGGCGACCGGATCGGCCTGGTCGGACGCAACGGCGCCGGCAAGACGACGACGATGCGCATCCTGGCCGGTGAGACCGAGCCCTACGGCGGCTCCGTCGACCGCGCCGGGGAGATCGGCTACCTGCCGCAGGACTCCCGCGAGGGCAACATCGACCAGTCGGCGCGCGACCGCGTGCTCTCCGCCCGCGGGCTGGACCGCATCCGCACCTCGATGGAGCGCCAGCAGGAGATCATGGAGACCACGGAGGACGAGCGCAAGCGCGACGCCGCGATCTCCAAGTACTCCCGCCTCGAGGAGCGCTACCACGCCCTCGGCGGCTACGAGGCCGCGGCCGAGTGCGCGCAGATCTGCGACAACCTCGGCCTGCCCGCCCGCATCCTGGACCAGCCGCTCAAGACGCTCTCCGGCGGCCAGCGCCGGCGCGTGGAGCTCGCGCAGATCCTCTTCTCCGCCACCGCCGGCTCCGGCAAGTCGGCGACCACGCTGCTGCTCGACGAGCCGACCAACCACCTCGACGCCGACTCGATCGGCTGGCTGCGCGACTTCCTGGCGCGCCACGAGGGCGGGCTGATCATGATCTCCCACGACGTCGAGCTGCTCGACGCCGTGTGCAACAAGGTCTGGTACCTCGACGCCGTCCGGGGTGAGGCGGACGTCTACAACATGGGCTTCGCCAAGTACAAGGACGCCCGCGCCACCGACGAGGCCCGGCGGCGCCGCGAGCGCGCCAACGCGGAGAAGAAGGCCTCCGCCCTGCGCACGCAGGCCGCCAAGCTCGGTGCGAAGGCCACTAAGGCGCGCGCCGCCAAGCAGATGGCCGCCCGCGCCGACCGCATGATGGGCGAGCTCGACGAGGTGCGCGTGGCCGACAAGATCGCCCACATCTCCTTCCCGGAGCCCGCGCCCTGCGGTAAGACGCCGCTGATGGCCACCGGTCTGACCAAGATGTACGGCTCGCTCGAGGTCTTCGCCGGGGTGGACCTGGCCGTGGACCGCGGCTCGCGCGTGGTCGTCCTCGGCTTCAACGGCGCCGGCAAGACCACGCTGCTCAAGCTGCTCGCCGGTGTCGAGCGCACCGACGGCGAGGGCGGCGTGGTCGGCGGCCACGGGCTCAAGATCGGCTACTTCGCCCAGGAGCACGACACCATCGACCCGGACAAGACCGTCTGGGAGAACACGGTGGCCGCCTGCCCGGACGTCTACCAGCAGGAGCTGCGCACCCTGCTGGGCGCCTTCATGTTCTCCGGCGAGAAGCTCGAGCAGCCCGCCGGTACGCTCTCCGGCGGCGAGAAGACCCGCCTGGCGCTGGCCGCGCTGGTCAGCTCGCGGGCCAACGTGCTGCTGCTCGACGAGCCGACGAACAACCTCGACCCGGTCTCGCGCGAGCAGGTCCTCGACGCGCTGCGCACCTACACCGGCGCCGTCGTGCTGGTCACCCACGATCCCGGCGCGGTGCGCGCCCTGGAGCCCGAGCGGGTCGTCGTTCTGCCCGACGGCACCGAGGACCTGTGGAGCGACGACTACATGGAGCTCGTCGAACTCGCCTGACACCACCCCCCGGTGTGCGCTCGGTCGTGTCCGGTGCCACACTGGTAGGCATGAGTTCCCCGTCACACTTCGTTTCCCGTCACCTTTTCGGCCCCGGGCCGTGCAACCCCTACCCGGAGGCCACCACGGCGCTGACCCGCCCGCTGCTCGGCCACCTGGACCCCGAGTTCATCGCCGAGATGGACGAGGTCTGCGCCGGACTGCGCACCCTGTGGGGCACCGAGAACGCCCGCACCCTGCCGCTGTCGACCACCGGCTCCGGCGGCATGGAGGCCGCCTTCGTCAACTTCGTCGAGCCCGGCGACGTGGTCGTCGTCGGCGTCAACGGCCTGTTCGGCGAGCGCATGTGCGACGTCGCCGCCCGCATGGGCGCCGAGGTCGTGCGCGTCGACTTCGAGTGGGGCAGCCCCGTCGACCCGGTCAAGCTGGCCGAGGCCCACCCCGACCCGAAGATCTTCGCCGTCGTCTACGCCGAGACCTCCACCGGTGTCGCCAGCGACATCGCCGAGATCGGCCGCCGCAAGGGCGACGCCCTGCTGCTGGTCGACGCCGTGACCGCCATCGCCGGCGTCGAGCTCAAGGCCGACGAGTGGGGTGTCGACATCGGCTACGCCGGCACCCAGAAGTGCCTGGGCGTTGCCCCGGGCCTGGCGCCGTTCACCGTCTCCGACCGCGCCTGGGAGCGCCGAGTGGAGCACCCGCGGTCCTGGTACCTGGACCTGGGCATGCTCGGCGGCTACGCCGGCGAGGCCACCGGCTCCAAGCGCACCTACCACCACACCGCCCCGACCGGCATGGTCGTCTCGCTCGGCGCGGCGATCACCCGCATCCTCGACGAGGGCCTGGCCAACGTCATCGCCCGCCACCGCGCCGCCGGCGAGGCGCTGCAGGCCGGCCTGGAGGAGATGGGCCTCGAGCTCTTCGCCGTCGAGGGCCACCGTCTGCCGGACCTGACCACCGTCAAGGTGCCCGAGGGAGTGGACAACGCCGCCGTGCGCTCCTACCTGCTCGAGCACTTCGACATCGAGATCGGCGCCGGCGTGGGCGCCTACGCCGACTCGGTCTGGCGCATCGGCCTGATGGGCCCGAACGCCCAGCAGGCCTCCGTGCCGATGATCCTGGGCGCGCTCGAGGAGGCCATCGCGGCGGTCCGCTAGCGTCCCACAAGGAAAAGGCCGGAGCATCTCGCTCCGGCCTTTTTTCACGCGGTCCTACTTCTGCAGGCGCTCACGGACCTCCTCGGTGGCGGCGACGAGGTTCTTCAGCGTCGCGGTGGTCTCCGGCCAGGCGCGGGTCTTCAGGCCGCAGTCCGGGTTGACCCAGACCTGCCGCGGGTCGAGGGCGTCGACGGCGATGTCGATCAGGCCGCGGACCTCGTCCTGCGAGGGCACGCGGGCGGAGTGGATGTCCCACACACCCGGCCCCAGGCCGCGCTCGAAGCCGTGCTCGGCCAGGGCCGGCAGCACCTTCAGCCGCGAGCGGGAGGCCTCCACGCTGGTCACGTCCGCGTCCAGGCGGTCGATCGCGTCGACGATGGTGGCGAAGTCGGAGTAGCACAGGTGGGTGTGGATGCTGGTCTGGTCGGCCGCACCCGAGGTGGCCAGGCGGAAGGAGCCGACCGACCACGCCAGGTAGTCCTCGCGGTCCTCGGCGCGCAGCGGCAGCAGCTCGCGGATGGCCGGTTCGTCGACCTGGATGACGCCGATGCCGGCGGCCTCCAGATCGGCGACCTCGGCGCGCAGCGCCAGGCCGATCTGGTCGGCGACCTCGCCCCAGGCGATGTCCTCACGGACGAAGGACCAGGCCATTATGGTCACCGGGCCGGTGAGCATGCCCTTGACCGGCTTGTCGGTCAGCGACTGGGCGTAAGCCGACCACGGCACGGTGATCGCCTCGGGGCGCGAGATGTCGCCCCACAGCACCGACGGGCGGGTGCAGCGCGAGCCGTAGGACTGCACCCAGCCGTGGGTGGTGGCCAGGCAGCCGTCGAAGTGTTCGCAGAAGTACTGCACCATGTCGTTGCGCTCGGGCTCGCCGTGGACCAGGACGTCCAGGCCGATCTCCCCCTGGGCGCGGATGACCTTCTCGATCTCCGCGTTCATCGCCTCGGTGTAGGCGGCCTCGTTGATGTCGCCCTTGCGGAAGGCGGCGCGGGTCCTGCGGATCTCGCCGGTCTGCGGGAAGGAGCCGATGGTCGTCGTCGGCAGCAGCGGCAGGTCGAGGGCCTTCTCCTGCGCGGCGCGGCGCTTGTCGTAGGGGGAGCGGCGGCGGTCGGCCTCGGTGACGGCGGCGGTGGCGTCGCGCACCTCGGTACGCTTGACGCCCGGGTGGTCGGCGCGGGTGCGCAGCGCCTCGCGGGCCACGGCGAACTCGTCGGCGACGGACTCCTCGCCGTCGGCCAGCGCGGCGGCCAGCAGCGCGGTCTCGCGGACCTTCTGGTCGGCGAAGGCCAGCCAGGAGCGGATCTCCGGGTCGATGCCGGTCTCGCGCTCGACGTCCTGCGGCACGTGCTGCAGGGAGGTCGAGGTGGACACCGACAGCGCCACCTGGTCGCCCAGGCCGGTGCGGATGCGCACCAGCTGGGCCAGCTTGGCGTCCAGGTCGGCGCGCCAGATGTTGCGGCCGGAGACCGCGCCGGCGATCAGGGTGCGTCCGGAAAGCGACTTCGCCCAGCGGGCCAGGGTCTCGGCGTCCGGCTCGCGGCCGCGGACCAGGTCGATGCCCACGGCCTCCACGGAGGTCTTCTCGGCGAGCACGTCGACGGCGTCCTCGGCGTGGCCGTAGGAGAGCACCACGGCGAGCTTCGGCGCGGCGTCGGAGAGCGTCGTGTAGGCCCGCTCGAGGGCGGCGAGCAGCTCGCCGCGGTCCTGCGGGGTGCGGTGGCGGTCGGTGACCAGGGCGGGCTCGTCGAACTGGACCCACTCGACGCCGGCGTCGGAAAGCTCGGCGAGCAGCTCGGCGTAGACGGCGACGAGGTCGTCGAGGCGCTCGAGCGGGTTGTAGCCCGAGCCGGCCTCCTCGGTGGGCTTGGCCAGGGCGAGGAAGGTCACGGGGCCGACGAGGACGGGGCGCACGGCGCCGCCGAGGGCGCGGGCGGCGGCCACGCGCGGCGAGCCGTTGTAGGCCAGCTTCGTCTCCGGGCCGATCTCGGGGACCAGGTAGTGGTAGTTGGAGTCGAACCACTTGGTCATCTCGAGCGCGGCCCGGTCGCCCTCGCCGCGGGCGACGGTGAACTGCGCGGCTAGCGCGGCGGCGGCCTCCGGGTCGGCCTTCGCGGCGCGCAGGGCCTCGGCCTCGGCGGCGAAGCGTGCCGGGACCGCACCGGCGGCGATGACGATGTCGAGGACCTGGTCGTAGTAGGAGAAGTCCTCCGGCACGGCGGCCGGGGCCTTCAGCCCCAGCTGCTGCAGGCGGGCGGTGCGGGTCCTGCGCAGCTCGTCAGCGGTGGCGCGCAGGGCCTCGGTCTCGGCCGGGGAGTCGGAGGACCAGGCCTTCTCGAGGGCGAACTTGAGCTCGCGGTCCGCGCCGATGCGCGGGTAGCCGAGGACGGTGGCGGCGGGGAAGGTGGCGGACATGGGTGTAGGGGACCTTTCAGGTTCTAAGAATGTGTTGAGGTTGCAGCCGGGCTCGGCGTTGGGTTTCGGGGTCGCACCCCGGGGCGTGCTTCTACGGGTGTTCAGACCGCGGGCGTCAGGCGCCCGAGGGCCAGACCGACCAGCTCGCTGTCCACGGCCTGGCCGCGGGCGATGCGGTGGGCCTGGCGGCGGGCCGGGTCGGCGCCGCCGAGCGCACCGGCGGTGCCGGGCAGCCCGGTCACCGCGGAGGCGTGTTGGCGCAGGTAGCCTGCGGCGCGCAGGTACTCGAGCAGGTCGAGGGTCGGCCGCGGTCGGTTGAACGTGTAGAGGTGCACCCCCGGCGCGCCGGCGTCGAGGACCCGCGTCATCAGCTGGGCGGTCGCGCCGAGGGCGCGGCGCACGCGCAGCGCCGGGTCGGCGGTCGCGTGGATCTCCTCGAGCGGCGCCGGCACGGGGATACCCGCCAGGCGTTCCATGGCCCGGAGTCGACGCAGATCGTGCAGGGGCAGGATGCCGGGGACGACCGGCAGGCGCACTCCGGTGAAGGCGAGCTCGCGCACCAGTGAGATGTAGTCCTCCGGGTCGTAGAAGACCTGGGTGATCGCGAAGTCCGCGCCGGCGCGGGCCTTGTCGGTCAGCGCGGCCAGGTCGCCGTCGCGCTTGGCCCCGCGGGAGGCCGGGTAGGCGGCCACCCCGATGGAGACGTAGTCCTCGACCACCGGCGCGGTGGCCGCCCCGGAGCCGCCGGGGCCGGTGCCCACGCCGTGGGGCAGCTCGTCGGCGGCGACCTCGCGGATCAGCTCGACAAGCTCCGCGGCGTGGGTGAGCGTGCCCGGGGTGGGTGAGTAGTCCGGGTCGTCGGCCGGCGGGTCGCCGCGCAGCGCGAGGAAGTCACGGACCCCGGCGCGCAGCAGCAGCCGGATGATCAGCGTCATCTCCGCCGGGGTGGAGCCCAGGCAGGTCAGGTGGGCCACGGCGGGCAGGCCGGGGTGGCGGTCGATCATGTTGAGCAGCACCTGCACCGAGGTGTCGCGGGTGTCGCCGCCGGATCCGCCGGCCCCGTAGGTCACGGAGACGTAGTCGGGGCGGGCGGTGGCCAGCTTGTTCACGCCGGCCCAGATCCCCGAGACCTTCGAGGGGTTGCGCGGCGGGTACAGCTCGAAGGACACCGTGGGGTGCTCCGTCGGCGTGCCAGGCCGGTAGTCGGAGTAGAGAAGTCCTGTGGGCATGGGAGTTCCTATCGAACCTCGGCGTTAGCACCGTTCCAGGGCTCTGGGGGTTGCTGCGGCGTCATCGAGCCGGGTCTCTCGGCCGCTCTGAATAGGTGCCGATGAGCCTAGGACACCGGCGGCGTGACCGGAAGCACCTTCAGCGTGGGGACGGAAAATCCCAGTTCAACAGGTGAATAAAAATATCCGGCGTGCAATTGCCGACGCCCCGCCGATCGCGGCCGGCGCGCCCGGCGCGGTGGAGCGTGGGGCCCGGCGCGGTGCGCCGGGCGGCAGCGCCCGTGAAGGTAGTCTGGCAGAGGAACGTAACAATCCCGCGCCCCGGGATGATGGTCACTGCACGGGACCGTCCCCGCCCCGCCCCTCTACCGAAGATGAAAGGTTCACATGGCCAGCCCTCTGGTGGAACGCCCCCTCGACCTCGCCGTCCCGGTGCGGGACCTCGCGCGCCAGTTCATCGCCGGCGTGCCGTCCTACCTGCGCACCGACTACGTGCACGTGGCCGCCCCCGGCTACTACGGCAGGCTGGTGGGCAACCTGGTCCGCTGGGGCTTCTCCATGGCGTCGCTGATGGAGGGCGCGGCCGCCGGACGCCCGAAGCGCACGGCGCTCATCGACGAGGTCGGCGAGCTGACCTACGCCGAGCTGCGCGAGCAGGCCCGCCGCTTCGCCGCGGCGCTGCGTGCCCACGGGGTGGCCGAGGGCGACCGCGTGGCGCTCGTGGCCCGCAACTCGCGCGTGCCCGTGATCACCATGTTGGCCTGCGGGTACCTCGGCGCCGTGGCGATGGTGATGAACCCGATGTCCTCGGCCGCGCAGCTGCGCCGCACCGCCGACGAGTACCGGGCCAAGGTCGTCGTCGCCGACGCCGACCACGCCGAGGGCTTCGCCGACGGCTCCACCCCGCTCATCGTCGGCCACGGCTCCGAAAACGGGGTGCCCGAGAAGCTGCGCGACCTGCACTTCGGCGGGCGCGCCCCGGTCAGCTACGGCACGGCCATCGAGTCCGTCGGGCGCCGCCCGAACCTGCCCTTCCACCCGAAGCAGAACCCGACGGTGATCATGTCCTCGGGCACCACCGGCCGCCCGAAGGGCGTGGTGCGCGGGGTACCGCGCAGCCCGCAGGTCATCGGCTCGATCTTCCCCGAGGTGCCGTGGCGGCCGGGCGGGGTCATCCAGCTGACCGCCTCGCTCTTCCACGCCTGGGGCTGGCTCAACCTCAACCTGGTCTTCGCCACCGCCTCGACGATGGTGCTGCGCCGCCACTTCGACGCCCGCGAGGCGATGGCGGACATCACCCGGCACAAGGTCACCGGCGTCATCTCCGCGGCGGTCTTCCTGCGCGATCTCACCGGAGCCTTCGACGAGGCCGTCGCCTCCGGGGACCGCACCGCCGCCGACGGCCGGATCGGCGAGTCGGTCGAGTTCATCGTCTCCTCCGGCAACGCGATCCCGCCGCACCTCATCCGTGACCTCAACGCCCGCTTCGGCGTGGTGACCTGCAACTTCTACGGCTCGACCGAGCACGGTCCCGTCGCCGTGGCCAGCGCCCGCGAGCTCGCCGCGGACCCGGACCGCGCCGGCACCGTCGCGCCGGGCGTGCGCATCGCGATCCTCGACGACGACGGCGAGGAGGTGCCCACCGGCGAGGTGGGCACGATCTACTCGGCGAACTCGGAGTCGATGCAGGGCTACCTCTCGGCCAAGGACGCCACGACCGTGCGCGGGCGGATGCTCTCCACCGGCGACCTCGGCTTCTTCGACGAGCAGGGCTTCCTGCACGTGCGCGGGCGCGCCGACGACATGGTCATCAAGGGCGGCGAGAACGTCTACCCCCGCGAGCTCGAGGAGTTCCTCGGCAGGCAGGAGGCCGTCGGCGACGTCTACGTCAAGGGCGTGCGCGGCGAGATCATGTCGCGCCTGGACTGCTACCTCGTGCGCGCCGACAACGAGGCCGGCCGCGCCCTGGACGAGGACTCGCTGCGCGAGCTGGTGCGCGAGAACCTCGCCGAGCACAACCTGCCCGACCGGGTGGTCTGGCTCGACGAGCTGCCGCGCACCGACGCCGGCAAGGTCGTCCCGCGCCTGCTGCCCGACTCCGGCGAGGGGGAGTAGCGGCCGCGGGGGGAGCGCCCGGGGTTGGCCGCCGGGCCCGGTCCTTCGCGCGGCCGGAACAGGCGCGGCAGGTACCACAGGAACCGCAGGAGCCGAACGACCGGTGGCCGGCGCAGCCGGCGACGCACGGACGACGCCGCGCAAAACCGCCCGGGGCGATCTGCGCGGCGTCGTCAATCGGCGCCTAGTTGCGGAAGCCGTGCACCGGCGCGGGGATGAACCCGCCGCGGTGGATGAACTCGGTCGCCGCGACCTGGTTGACGTCGATGACCGGGGCGTGGCCCAGCAGGCCGCCGAAGTTGACGTCGTCACCCGGCTTCGTGCCCGGCACCGGGATGACGCGCACGGCGGTGGTCTTGTGGTTCATCATGCCGATGGCGGACTCGTCGGCGATGATCGCCGCGATGGTCTCGGCGGTGGTGTCGCCCGGGATCGCGATCATGTCCAGGCCGACCGAGCAGATCGAGGTCATCGCCTCGAGCTTCTCGATGCGCAGCGTGCCGGCGCGCACGGCGTCGATCATGCCGCGGTCCTCGGAGACCGGGATGAAGGAGCCCGACAGGCCGCCCACGCGCGAGCAGGCCATCATGCCGCCCTTCTTGACCGCGTCGTTGAGCAGCGCGAGCGCGGCGGTGGTGCCGTGGGTGCCCACCTGGTCCAGGCCCATGTGCTCGAGGATCTGGGCCACGGAGTCGCCGACCTCGGCGGTCGGGGCCAGCGAGAGGTCCACGATGCCGAAGGGCACGCCCAGGCGCTCGGCTGCCATGCTGCCCACCAGCTGGCCGGTGCGGGTGATCTTGAAGGCGGCCTTCTTGATCTCCTCGGCGACCTGGTCCAGGGTCGCGCCCTCCAGGGAACCGAGCGCGCGGTCGACCACGCCGGGGCCGGACACACCGACGGAGACGACGCAGTCCGGCTCCTCGACGCCGTGGAAGGCGCCGGCCATGAAGGGGTTGTCGCCGACGGCGTTGGCGAAGACGACGAGCTTGGCGCAGGCGATCGCGCTGTCGTCGGCGGTCAGCGCGGCGGCCTCCTTGACCACCTCGCCCATCGAGCGGGCGGCGTCCATGTTGATGCCGGCTCGCGAGGAGGCGACGTTGACCGAGCCGCAGACGACGTCCGTCTCCGACAGGGCGGTCGGCAGCGAGCGGATCAGGCGGCGCTCGGAGGTCGTCGCGCCCTTCTCCACCAGGGCGGAGTAGCCGCCGATGAAGTTGACGCCGACCTCCTTGGCCGCGGCGTCGAGCGCGCGGGCCACCTCGACCGGGTCGCCCTCGGCCGCGGCGGTCACCAGCGAGATCGGGGTGACCGAGATGCGCTTGTTGACGATCGGCACGCCCAGCTCGGAGCTGATCG
This sequence comes from Corynebacterium sp. MSK006, assembly GCF_030232385.1. Lineage (NCBI taxonomy): Bacteria > Bacillati > Actinomycetota > Actinomycetes > Mycobacteriales > Corynebacteriaceae > Corynebacterium > Corynebacterium sp. MSK006. Next base: position 55,457 of record NZ_JASPJZ010000014.1, on the reverse strand, counting down.
CCTCGCAGGTGGACACCAGGTCCTTGGCCTGGCCGACGACCTTGTCGTGGACGGCTCGGGCGGTCTCGACCATCGTGGGGCGCGCGCAGTCGAGCAGCGAGATGCCCATCGTGACCGTGCGGATGTCGAGGCGGTACTTCTCGATCATCTCGATGGTGTCGAGGATGTTGGCCGCGTTCAGTGTCAGAGCCATGGGTCGCGGCCTCCTAAATCTCGTTGACCGCGGAGAACAGGGCCTCGGACTGGATGCGGATGACCAGGTTCTGCTCCTTCTCCACCGCGCCCATGCGCTCCTGGATCGCCTCGATGCCCGTGGCGGCGTCGTCGAACTCGACGCGCAGGATCATGGTGAACCAGCGCTCCATGATGGTCTGGGAGACGTCGAGGATGTTGATCTTCTGCTCGGCGAGCGCGGCGGTGACGCCCGAGATGATTCCGGTGTGGTCCGCACCGGTGACGGTCATGATCGCGTACATGATCCAGGACTCTACCCGGGGTCTCGACGCACATCCCCACGCAGGATGGTCGAGCGGGGGACGGGCGCGGGGCGCGCGTGCCAAGATGAGGCCATGGAAATGACGCGGGACACAGGCAGGCGGGGTCGCTTCACGCGCCGGGGCGAGCGGTTCTTCCACCGCTGGCTCTGGGGCGCGCAGGAGACCTGGGCCGACGGGAAACTGACCGCGGCGGTCGAGGACGGCACCGCCGGCGACGTCGGTGCGGCGCCCGCGGCCCTGCCCCGCACGGACCTTGAGCTCGCGCTGGCCGAGGGGCGCTCCGGCGCGCCGTCCTCGACCGCCCGGCGGCGCCGCTCGGCGCTGTGGCGGATCGGCATGTGGGCCCTGATCGCGATCGTCGCGGTCGCGATCACGGTCTTCCTCATCTTCCTCGACGAGGCCGTGTGGATGCGCGTGCTCTGCTTCCTGGTTTTCGTGCCCGCGTTCTCGATCTGCTCGGCGTTCGGGCTGCGCGAGAACGTCGGCAGGCTGAGCGAGATCACGCGCCTGCGCCGCGCCCTGGACACGGCGTGGGCGGACGGGCGGCTGCGCTACGCGACCTTCCGCACCGGCGCGGTGACGTGCCGCGGCTTCCACACGACGACCATGCGCAGCCTCTTCGGGGGCGACGAGTCCGACGAGTACTCCGGGATCATAGCCGATGTCCCCGTGGCCGGGATCCTGCACGACGGCCGGCCCTTCGCGAAGGGCCCTACGGCAAAGTGAAAGACGACGTCGAGGACGTTGACAACGGCTGGACCATCGTGCGTTACCCGGACGGCCAGGAGGAAACACCCTCGCCCTCGACCCGCTGATCGACGCCCGCCGGGCGCGCGCCGCGCTCGAGAAGGTGGAGCTGCTCGGTCCCGGTGACTAGCCTGGGGCCATGTCACAGACGACGCAGACGCACAGCCCCCGCAAAGTCCTGATCATCGGCGGCCACGGAAGGGTCGCCCTCCTGGCCACCCCGAAGCTCGTCGCCCGCGGCGACCGGGTCACCTCGGTCATCCGCGCTGAGGAGCAGGCCGGCGACGTCGAGAAGCTCGGCGCGACCGCGCACGTCGCCGACATCACCGCGCTATCCGCCGCGCAATGGCGCGAGCTCGTCTCGGGCCACGACGTCATCGTCTGGTCCGCCGGCGCCGGCGGCAAGGGCGGCGCGGAGGCGACCTATGCCGTCGACCGTGACGCCGCGCTGTCGCTGGTGGGCGCGCTCGAGGAGCTGGGCGCGGACGCCCCGCGGCTGATCCTGGTCTCCTACGCCGGTTCGCTGCACAACCCCTGGGGCGAGGGCCACGGCATGCACGCCTACGGCGAGGCCAAGCAGGCCGTCGACGAGCGCCTGGCCGCCCGCGTCGCCTTCGATCACCTGGTGCTCGCCCCGGGCGTGCTCACCCTGGAGCCGGACCGCGGCATCAGGGCGATCCCGGACGAGGCCGGCGCGGCCGCCGAGACGTCGCGTGAGCTGGTCGCCGACGTCATCGTCGAGGCCGCCGGGCGCGCGGAGTTCCCGCACGCGGCGCGCTTCGCCTTCGTCGACGGCGACGGGCCGGTCACCGCGGCGGACTTCGGCGCCTGACCAAGACCCCGATTTCCGACGCCCGCGCCTAGCCCACGAGGGCGGGCACGTGCGCGTCGGCGACCGCGCGCGCCCGGCGGCGCGCGGCGTCGGCGGCGGCGTGGGCGACGAAGGAGCGCAGCAGCGTGCGTGGGGCGGAGGTGTCCACCAGCGGCAGGCCGGAGACGATCGCGTCGAACTCGGCGTCGTCGTAGTAGCCGTGGCCGTGGAAGAAGCCCATGCGCACGCGCATCGCGTCGGCGTCCATCTCGCTGTGGAACTGGCAGGTCCACAGCCGCTCGCCGTAGCGCACGGCCTGCACGGGGCAGGAGGGGCCGGTGGCCAGCAGCGTGGCGTTAGGCCCGAGCGCGGTGATGTTCTCGGTGTGCCCGGTCAGCGCGGTGAAGCTCGCCGGCAGGGCGCCGAAGACGGGGTCGGCCTTGCCTGCGGCCGTCAGCTCGACGGTGGTGGCCCCGGCGTTCTCCGGGTGGGTGCGCCCGATCTCGCCGCCGGTGGAGCGTGCGATCGCGGAGCCGCCGTAGCAGACGGAGAGGACGGGCACCGGCGCGGCGAGCAGCCCGGCGAGCTGGACGTTGACGTTCTGCTGCCAGCGGCTGTGCCGGGCGTCGGTCACGTTCAGGTCCGAGCCGCCGACGAAGACGCCGGAGAAGCCGCGGAGATCACCCAGCCGGGAGTTCTCCGAGTCGAGCATTCGGTGGACCAGCTGCTCCTCCTCCAGGCCCGCGGCACGGAGGAAATCGCGGTATTCGGCGCCGGCCACTGCGGGGCTGCGGCGCGGGGAGAGCAGCAGGAACGGAAGCATACCAAGCAGTCTACACAGACGGCCGGCATTTTCCGAACCAAGCGGTCTATTAGATGCGCGTGTCGCGCCCGGCGGTCGCCGCTGTCCGCGCTCAGCGGTGGCGCACGGACTCCTCGACCAGGTCGAGCACGGTGTCGAAGCCCTCGGCCGAGCCGCCGGAGGCCAGCCGGGCGATCAGCCCGTCGAGCACGGTCTCCAGGTAGGTCGTCAGCACCCCGACGGGCACGTCGGTGCGCATGCGCTCGGCGACGTCGCGCTGCTCGAAGCGCTGGCGCATGGCCCGGTCGAGGACCTCCTGGTGCTTCTCCCAGCGGGCGCGGAAGCCGGCGTCGGTGCGCAGCAGCCGCGAGATCTCCACGCGGGTGACCAGCCAGTCGTGGTGCTCGGGGTGGTGGATCAGGTCGCGCATGACGGCGACCAGGCCGTCGCGGGCGACGACCTCGGCCTGGCGTACGGCGTCCTGGTGCGCGATCTCCAGGAAGAGCGACTCCTTGTCGCCGAAGTGGTGGAAGATCGCGCCGCGGGACTTGCCGGTGGCCTCCTCGAGGCGGCGCACGGTCGCGCCCTCGTAGCCGTGGCGCGCGAAGCACACGCGGGCGCCCTCCAAAATCTCGCGGCGACGCCGCGCGAGCTCCTCTTCGCTGACCACGGGCATAAGACGGCACGACCTTTCCGGTCTCGGGTGAATCTGGTGAAGGGAAGTTAAGCGGAAGAAGGGGGAGAGGTGAAGGGGACTGTGGGCAAGAAAGGGAAAAGGGCGGGGAGGCGAGGCGGTCACCTCGCCTCCCCGCCCTGCGCGACGGGCCCGCGGTGCGGGGCCCGTCAGGCCACGGCCGGGGTCGGCCTACTTGGCGGCCATCTGACGCAGCACGTACTGCAGGATGCCGCCGTGGCGGTAGTACTCCGCCTCACCGGGGGTGTCGATGCGCACGGTGGCGTCGAACTCGACGGTCTCGCCGCTCTCCTTGGTGGCGGTGACGTGGACCGTCGACGGGATCGAGTCGTTGAGCGCCTCGATGCCGGTGATGTCGAAGGTCTCCGTGCCGTCCAGGCCCAGGGACTCGTGGGACTCGCTCTCGGGGAACTGCAGCGGGATGACGCCCATGCCGATCAGGTTCGAGCGGTGGATGCGCTCGAAGGACTCGGTGATCACGGCCTTGACACCCAGCAGGTTGGTGCCCTTGGCGGCCCAGTCACGCGAGGAGCCGGTGCCGTACTCCTTGCCGGCGATGACGACCAGCGGGGTGCCGGCGGCCTTGTAGTTCTGGCAGGCGTCGAAGATGAAGGCCTGCGGGCCGCCCTCCTGGGTGAAGTCGCGGGTGTAGCCGCCCTGGACGTCCACCAGCTGGTTCTGCAGGCGGATGTTGGCGAAGGTGCCGCGCATCATGACCTCGTGGTTGCCGCGGCGGGAGCCCAGGGAGTTGTAGTCCTTGCGCTCGACCCCGTTGGCGTCCAGGTACTGGGCGGCCGGGGTGCCGGGCTTGATCGAGGAGGCCGGGGAGATGTGGTCGGTGGTGACCGAGTCGCCCAGCTTGGCCAGGACGCGGGCGCCGTGGATGTCCTTGACGGGCTCCGGCTCGACGGGCATGTCGTCGAAGTAGGGCGCCTTGCGGATGTAGGTGGAGTCCGGGTCCCAGTCGAAGGTCTCGCCCTCGGGGACGTCGAGCTCCTGCCACTGCTTGTCGCCCTTGAACACGTCCGCGTAGTCCTGGACGTACAGCTCGCGGGAGATCGCCTGCTGGATGGTCTCCTCGATCTCGGCGGGGGAGGGCCAGATGTCCTTCAGGTAGACGTCGTTGCCGTCCTGGTCCTGGCCCAGCGGCTGCGTCTCGAAGTCGAAGTCCATGGTGCCGGCGATCGCGTAGGCGATGACCAGGATCGGGGACGCGAGGTAGTTCATCTTCACGTCCGGCGAGATGCGGCCCTCGAAGTTGCGGTTACCGGAGAGCACCGCGGTGGCGGTCAGGTCGTTGTCGTTGATCGCCTGGGAGACCTCGTCCGGCAGCGGGCCGGAGTTGCCGATGCAGGTGGTGCAGCCGAAGCCCGAGAGGTAGAAGCCCAGGGCCTCGAGGTCCTTCCAGAGGTCGGCGCGCTTGTAGTAGCCGTCGACGACCTGGGAGCCCGGCGCACAGATGGTCTTGACCCACGGCTTGGCGCGCAGGCCCTTGGCGGCGGCCTTGCGGGCGATCAGGCCGGCGCCGATCATCACGGACGGGTTGGAGGTGTTGGTGCACGAGGTGATCGACGCGATGGCGACCATGCCGTGGTCCAGGGTGTACTCGCCGCCGCGCGGGGACTTGACGGTCACCGGGTGCGAGTGGCGGCCCTTGGAGCCGACCGCGGCGGACTCGCCGTGGCCCTCGGCGGAGGAGTTGTAGGTCTCCGGCAGGGCGTCCTCGTTCTGCTCCTCGGGGGCGTTGCCCTCGGCGGCCATCTTGATGGCCTCGGCGGAGTCGTCCTCGCAGATCGGGTCGTCGGTGAAGGTGGACAGCTGCTCGCGGAAGGTGTCCTTGGCCTTGTTGAGCAGGATGCGGTCCTGCGGGCGCTTCGGGCCGGCGATGGACGGCACGACGGTGGACAGGTCCAGCTCGAGGTACTCGGAGTACTCGGCCTCCGGGGCGTCCTCGTCCAGCCACATGCCCTGGGCCTTGGCGTAGGCCTCGACGCGCTCGATCTGCTCCTCCGGGCGGCCGGTCAGGCGCAGGTACTTGGTGGTCTCCTCGTCGATCGGGAAGATCGCGCAGGTGGAGCCGAACTCCGGGGACATGTTGCCGATGGTGGCGCGGTTGGCCAGCGGCACGGACTTGACGCCGTTGCCGTAGAACTCGACGAACTTCTGGACCACGCCGTGCTGGCGCAGCATCTCGGTGATCGTCAGCACGACGTCGGTGGCGGTCACGCCGACCGGGATCTCACCGGTGAGCTTGAAGCCGACGACCTTCGGGATGAGCATGGAGACCGGCTGGCCCAGCATGGCCGCCTCGGCCTCGATGCCGCCGACGCCCCAGCCCAGGATGCCCAGGCCGTTCTCCATGGTGGTGTGGGAGTCGGTGCCGATGCAGGTGTCGGGGTAGGCCACGCCCTCGTTGTCGAAGACGACGCGGGCCAGGTACTCGATGTTGACCTGGTGGACGATGCCGGTTCCCGGGGGCACGACGCGGAAGTTGGAGAAGTTCTCCGAGCCCCAGCGCAGGAACTGGTAGCGCTCCTCGTTGCGCTGGTACTCGATCTCGACGTTCTTCTGCAGGGCGTCGTCGCTGCCGAAGGCCTCGACGATGACGGAGTGGTCGATGACCATCTCGGCCGGGTTCAGCGGGTTGACCTGCTCCGGGTCGCCGCCGAGCGTGGACACGGCCTCACGCATGGTGGCGAGGTCGACCACGCAGGGCACGCCGGTGAAGTCCTGCATGAGCACGCGGGCCGGGGTGAACTGGATCTCCGTGTCCGGCTCGGCGGTCGGGTCCCAGTTCGCCAGGGCCTTGATGTGGTCGGCGGTGACGTTCTTGCCGTCCTCCGTGCGCAGCAGGTTCTCGCCGAGAACCTTGAGGGAGTACGGCAGCTTCTCCATGCCGGGCACGGCATCGAGAGCGAAGTACTGGTACTCCTTGTCGCCCACCTTGAGGGTGCGCTGGGCGTCGAAGGAGTTCTTGCTTGCGGTCACAGTGAGCTCCGTTTCTCGCGGGATATCGAAATGTGAGGACTGTCTCGTGGCCGGAGCCGGAGTCCGGCAGTTCACGAGGTCCGCTGGAAATGATTCTACTAGCACCGGCGGCGCGATTGGCCGTCGAGTCTCAGGCTAACAGTACAACCGTCCTATTTGCGAACGTGACGCGGACAACCACCTTTTCGGCCAACCCCGTTCGTGCGGGGGCGGTGCCCGATATGCTGTGGGTCGTCAGCGCGGAACGCAGGCGCCGTTCCTTATATATCCGTTCCTCCCTAGTGAAGAGGTCCCGCCATGACCCAGGCCCCGCCCGCCGCCGAGCTCGCCGCGGATCTCGCCGACGACGGTGTCGCCGTCGTGGGCACGGGCGCCGACGACCCGGCCTTCGTCGGATCGCTGCGCGACGCGGTCGCCGGCTCCGACATTAAAGGGGGACTGGGCGTCGTCGTCCTCGACGAGACGCCGGCGCAGGTGCCCGCCCTGCGCGATCTCGCACAGGACACGCTCAACGCGATCGAGGCGGGGGGGGCGGGCGCCGCCGGCGGCCCGGGCACCGTCGTCGTGCGCGCGCCCGGGGGTGCGGGCGCGGTCAGCGCACCGGAGACGGGTCTGGCCCGCGCCGAGCTCGACCAGGCGACCCTGGCGATGGTCGGCGAGCCCGACTACCCGGCCTCCGTGGGCGCCTTCTCCGGCGAGCTCGCCGATCCCGGCGTCGGCGTCGCGGGCGCGGGCGTCATCCTCCTGGTCACGCTCGCCGTTCTGGCCGTCGCGGCGCTCGCCGCCTACCGTGCCGCCCGCACGAGGAAGTAGGTCAAGTCTTAAAGCTTTACTTGACGACGTCCCGGTGGTCGCCGTTGCGGCGCCCTGCGACGCCTGAGGGGGCGTGAGAGGGCGGTGGGCCCGCCTACATCTTGACCTGGTCGAGAGCGGAGAGTGACACGCCTGTGACCTTATTTGTGATAAAGATCACTCGACCGGGGTGTAACGCCTTTTCTGCAGGCCAGCGGGCCGACCGGGTCATGGCTGGGAACTTTACTTCTGTGGCGTGTGTGACTGACTGAGGTTTTCGGGGCTCGCGTGGTCTATGGTTTGGTCATCGACTCGCGGGTCGCCCGCGGTCGCAGGAATTCACTTCCGAATCGGCTGTGACACATCGATGTCGTGGTACGGACCTGTGGGGAAGCATGTCGCGTTCACGGATCGGGAAAGTCACGCCGGGGGAGCACTCCTGTGTCCGGGGCGGCCGCGCGGGGCGGTGCTAGATGGGACGCACACCGCGCGCCCCATCCCCGGGTCAAGGCCGTTGACTTGAAAGTCCGCCGGGGGACTGACAGGAGATTTTCGTGGCTTACTCTCTGAACGCCGATCAGACGCAGACGCCGACTCGCGCCGGTCGTCGGGTCGGCGCCTGCGCGCGTGTCGCCGTGGCGACCACCGTCTCCGCGGTGATGGTCGCCACCTCCGCCGTCGCGGGCGCGGTCCCGCGCAACCCGGAGCCCTCCGAGTTCTCCCAGGCGCAGCAGGCCGTCGATGCTGGCGCCGGTGGCGTGGCCGACGCGGCCGGCGCGCTGTCCTCCAAGGAGGAGGAGATCGCCAACCTCGAGCTGGACATGGGCGGGGTGCGCGAGCAGATCAACAAGACCCTCGTGGACCTCCACGATGCCCAGGGCTCGGCCGAGCAGGCCCGCCAGGCCGTCAAGGAGGCCCGCGCGGAGCTCGACCAGGTCCAGGACGAGATGAGCTCGGCCCAGGACAAGCTCGACGAGATCTCCCGCACCGCCTACCGCCGCGGCGCCTCCGCGCCGGTCTCCGGTGTCTCCGGCAACGCCACCAGTGAGGACGGCCTGGACCGCCGCACCTACCTGCGCACCAACGCCGAGAAGCAGCGCGCCGCCGTCGACGAGCTCGACCGCCTGCGCACCGAGACCGCCAACCGCGAGTCCCGCCTGCGCGAGGCCCGTGACGTCGCCGAGGACCGCGAGGCCGCCGCCGAGAAGGCGCAGAACGACGCCCGCGCCCAGATCGACGAGCGCTCCCGCGAGCTCGAGGAGAAGAACGCCGAGCGCGAGCAGCTCGTCGCCCAGCGCGACGAGGCCCAGGGCCAGCTCGACGCCGCCCGCGGCCACCACGACAGCCTGGACCGCGAGCGCGAGGAGTACCGCGAGTACGAGCAGCGCGAGCAGGAGCGCAAGGAGGCCGAGGAGAAGGCCCGCGAGGCCGCCGCCGCCAAGGCCAAGGCCGAGCGCGAGGAGGCCGCCGCCGAGGAGCAGGAGCGCGCCCGCAAGGAGGCCGAGGACGCCGCCCAGCGCGAGCGCGAGGCCACCGCCGCCGCGGAGAAGGCCGCCGAGGCCGTCGCCGCGACCCAGCCCGAGCACAACACGCTCGACAACCCGTACCCGACCGGTGAGGACGCGGACGCCGCCGAGATCGCCGCCGTCCAGAATCCCTCCGGCACCGCCGCCACCGGCGAGTCCACCTCGACCGAGGCCACCGAGACCTCCGCGACCGCGCAGGCCACGGCCACCAGCGAAACCGCCACCAGCACCCAGGCCGGCGAGTCGACGCAGTCGACGGCCACCGCCCCGGCCGAGCCCACCGCCACGGCGACCACCGAGGCGGCCGAGGAGACCGCGACCACCACCGAGTCCACCGACTCGACCGGCCAGTCCATCGGCGGGCCGACCCTGGAGACCGCCGACGAGGTCTCCGAGGAGGTCTCGGGCAGCGTCGACGGCTCGCGCGAGCAGCGCATCGAGACCGTCATCGCCCGCGCCAAGTCGCAGATCGGCATGCCGTACGCCTGGGGCGGCGGCGACGCCAACGGCCCGACCAAGGGCATCCGCGACGGCGGTGTCGCCGACTCCTACGGCGACTACAACAAGATCGGCTTCGACTGCTCCGGCCTGGTCCTCTACGCCTTCGCCGGCGTCGGCATCTCGCTGCCGCACTACACCGGTTACCAGTACCAGCGCGGCACCAAGGTCGACCCCTCGAACATGGAGCGCGGCGACCTGATCTTCTACGGCCCCGCCGGCAACCACCACGTGGCCATCTACCTGGGCGACGGCCAGATGATCGAGGCACCGCAGTCCGGCTCGACCGTCCAGATCTCGCCGGTCCGCTGGTCGGGCATGTCGGCCAGCGCCGTCCGCCTGATCTGATCCGGAATTAAAAAACCCGCAGGCTACGGGGTCCGCGCACGGCGCGGGCCCCGTTTTTGCGTGATCAAAAGGTTGACGTAGCATCGAGCGCATGAACCAAGGTTTCCCCCACGACGCGCTGCTCGTGCTCTCCTTCGGTGGCCCGGAGGCCGACGAGGAGGTCATCCCCTTCCTCCAGAACGTCACGCGGGGCCGCGGCATCCCCGTCGAACGGCTCAAGGTCGTCGGCGAGCACTACTACCACTTCGGCGGTGTCAGCCCGATCAACCGGCTGAACAAGGAGATGATCGCCAACATCGAGGCCGAGCTGGAGCGACGCGGCATCGACGTGCCCGTCTACTTCGGCAACCGCAACTGGCACCCCTTCATCGAGAACATCGCCGAGCGCATGGCCGCCGACGGCGTGCGCCACCCCCTCGTCTTCGCCACCTCGGCGTGGGGCGGCTACTCCGGCGCCCGCCAGTACGACGAGGACATCCGACGCGCCCGGGCCCACCTGGCCGAGCGCGGCGCGCCCGAGCTCGAGTTCACCAAGCTGCGCCAGTTCTTCAACCACCCCGGCTTCGTCGACGAGATGGCCGCCGGCGTCCGCGACACCCGCGCGAAGTTCGGCGCCGACGAGGACGCCCGCCTCGTCTTCACCGCCCACTCGGTGCCGGTGACCGACCGCGGCCACGGCAAGGGCCCGGCAGAGTCCGAAGTCTACGAGTCCCAGGTGCGCGAGGCCGCCCGCCTGGTCGCGGCCGCCGCCGGCGAGTCCGACCACGACCTGGTCTGGCAGTCTCGCTCCGGCCCGCCGCACCAGCCGTGGCTCGAGCCCGACGTCGTCGACTTCGTCACCGAGCTGCACGAGACCGAGGGCCTCGGCGCGGTGCTCAACTGCCCGGTCGGCTTCGTCTCCGACCACATGGAGGTCGTCTGGGACCTCGACACCGAGCTGAAGCAGGCCTGCGACGAGATGGGCGTGCACCTGGAGCGCTCGCGCACCGCCGGCACCACGGAGCCCTTCGCCCGCGTCGTCGTCGACCTCATGGAGGAGGCCGCCGGCCGGCGCGACATCGAGGTCCGCGGCGACATGCCCGCCTGGGGCGTCAGCGTCAACGGCGAGCCGGTGGACACCTACCCGCGCGCCAGCTCGCGCACCGCGTAGTCCACGCCGGCCACCCGGGCCCGGCGCACCGGCCCGCCGAGGGCCAGCAGCTGCGGGTCCAGGCTGTGGTCGCCGATGCGCTCGGTGAGCGTCTCGACGATCGCGGCGACCCGGTCGGCGCGGGCGAAGAGCTTCGCCGCCCGCGGCGGCACCGAACCGGGAAGCCCCGGGGTGTCGTAGAAGTCGCCCAGAGTCCCCACGGTCAACCGTGGGGACTTTACTTTGGGCTCCGGGCGGTAGCCCACGGCGTCGATGAGGTCGGTGGCCCGGTCCGTGGCCCGGGTGAGCAGCCGGTCGGCCTCACCCGGGGAGAGGTAGTCCGGCGCCGGCAGGGGAGCCGGCCCGCTGAAGCGCTCCCAGACCACCGGGGAGCCCTCGGCGGGCACCCTCGGCACCAGCGCGTGGTAGACGGTCGGGTCCGTGCCCTCGACCACCACGGCACCGGGGCCGGCCGCGGCGGCGGCAGCTGCCGGGGAGCCGGCCGGGAGCCGCGGGGCGTCGCCCGGGCCGGAGAGCACCAGGCGCAGCCCCGCGTCCGTCTCGTGGGCGCCGCAGCGACGGAGGAAGGCCAGCACGTCGGTGAGGGGCGCGGCGTCGTCAAGCGTCTGTCCGGGGCCGAAGAGCTCGGTCAGCGCGCCGAGCACCGAGTCGGCGGGCTCATGGCCGTGCAGTCCGGCCGCCAGCCAGACGACGGCGTTCTGCAGCGGGGAGTAGACGGTCTCGCGGATGCTCACGGCCAGCCACTCTAGGCCGACGGGTGCGGGGGATAGGCTGTGGGGCCATGAGCTTCCACGACCCCTACGCCGGGGACATCCTCTCCGGCCACGCGCACAACCGCCCCGCGACCTACCCGGAACTGCCCGCCGAGCAGGGCACCGTCGTCGAGGTCTTCGGGCAGAACTTCGTCGGCGCCGTCATCGGCACCGAGCGCGCCGTCGAGGGCGAGCTGGTCCGCCTCGAGGACCGCTACGGCACCACCCGCGTCTTCCGACTGCGCCCGGGCGGCTTCCTGAACCAGGGCCGCCGGGTCACCCTCGTGCGCGACGTCGCCGCCGCGCCGGCCCCGCCCACGCACTCCAACTCGGGCTCGCGGCGGGTGCGCGACGTCCAGGCCAAGGTCGCCGCGCCCTCGCGCATCTGGGTCGAGGGCATCCACGACGCCGCGATCGTCGAGAAGGTCTGGGGTCACGACCTGCGCGTCGAGGGTGTGGTCGTCGAGTACATCGAGGGCCTGGACAACCTGCCCGAGCGCCTCGCCGAGTTCCGCCCCGGCCCCGGCCGCCGCGTCGGCGTGCTCGCCGACCACCTGGTCAAGGGCTCCAAGGAGTCCCGCCTGGTCGAGGGCGTGGGCGAGCACGTGCTGGTCACCGGCCACCCCTTCATCGACATCTGGGCCGCCGTCAAGCCCGCCAGCGTCGGCATCCACGCGTGGCCCCAGGTGCCCTACGGCGAGGACTGGAAGACCGGCGTGTGCCAGCGCCTCGGCTGGTCCGACCCCAAGGAGGGCTGGAGCCGGGTGTACGCGGCCGTGCACAACTTCCGCGACCTCGACTCCTCGCTGATCGGGGCCGTCGAGCGCCTCGTCGACTTCGTCACCGACCCCTCGCTGAGCAAGGCGGACGCCGCCGGCTGAAAACCCGTGCGTCAGGGCTCCCGGAGGCCGCGGGCCTGCGGTACCTTGGTTCCCATGGGAACGATCGTCTGGTTCATCGGCGCCCTCGTGCTCGCGGGCCTCGAACTCGCCGCCGGGGAGTTCACCTTCCTCATGCTCGCCGCGGGCGCCCTGGCCGCGACCGGGACGTCGCTGGCCGGCGTGCCCGAGTGGGCAAACGTGCTGGTGTTCGCCGTCGTCTCGATCGGTCTCATCGTCTTCCTTCGCCCCTGGCTGCGCCGGAAGATGCAGAAGCCCCTCGCCCTGGACACCTCGCCGCGCGCCCTCGTCGGGCAGTCGGCCGAGGTCCTCGAGCCCACCGACGCCCACACCGGACAGGTCCGCCTCGACGGCTCGATCTGGTCGGCGCGCTCGATGGACCCGTCCGTGACCTTCGGCGCGGGGGACTCCGTCACCGTCGTTCGCATCGACGGCACCACCGCCGTCGTCTGGAAGGAGCCCTGACCCATGGCAGGCCTGATCGTCCTGCTGGTGATCCTGGTCTTCGTCGCTCTCGTCGTCTTCAAGTCCATCGCCCTGATCCCCCAGGGCGAGGCTGCGGTCATCGAGCGGCTCGGCCGGTACACCCGCACCGTCTCGGGCGGCATCACGCTGCTCGTCCCCTTCATCGACCGGGTCCGCGCCCGGGTGGACACGCGTGAGCGCGTGGTGTCCTTCCCGCCGCAGGCCGTCATCACCGAGGACAACCTGACCGTGGCCATCGACATCGTGGTCACGTTCCAGATCAACGAGCCGGCCCGCGCCATCTACGGCGTGGACAACTACATCGTCGGCGTCGAGCAGATCTCCGTGGCCACGCTGCGCGACGTCGTCGGCGGCATGACCCTGGAGGAGACCCTGACCTCCCGCGAGGTCATCAACCGCCGCCTGCGCGGCGAGCTGGACGCGGCCACCACCAAGTGGGGCCTGCGCATCTCCCGCGTCGAGCTGAAGGCCATCGACCCGCCGCCCTCCATCCAGCAGTCGATGGAGAAGCAGATGAAGGCCGACCGCGAGAAGCGCGCGACGATCCTCACCGCCGAGGGTCAGCGCGAGGCCGACATCAAGACCGCCGAGGGCGAGAAGCAGGCCCGCATCCTCGCCGCGGAGGGCGAGAAGCACGCCGCGATCCTGGCCGCCGAGGCCGAGCGCCAGTCCGAGATCCTGCTCGCCGAGGGCCGCCGCGCCGCCCGCTACCTCGAGGCCCAGGGTGAGGCCCGCGCGATCCAGAAGGTCAACGCGGCCATCCGCGCCTCGAAGCCGACGCCCGAGGTGCTGGCCTACCAGTACCTGGAGAAGCTGCCGAAGATGGCCGAGGGCCAGGCCTCCACGATGTGGATGATCCCGGCCCAGTTCGGCGACACCCTCGAGCAGTTCGCCAAGGCCTTCAGCAACAAGGACGACGACGGCGTCTTCCGCTACGAGCCGGCCGACGTCGACGCGGAGACCCGCGAGATGGCCGAGGAGGGCGACACCCGGGAGTGGTTCTCCACCGAGTCCGACCCGGAGATCGCCGCCGCCGTGGCCGCCGCCAACGCCGTGGCCAACAAGCCCGTCGACCCGGAGATACCGCTCGCCGGCGAGGAGAAGGCCCCCAAGTCCACCCCGGCCCGCCGCCGCGACGAGAGCGCCGGTGACCGGGGCACCGCCACGCCGGCCGCCCACCCGGAACGCGGCATCGCCGCCCCGACGCAGCAGCCGGCCGAGGGAGTCCAGTTCAGCGACGACGTGTGGGGCACCGGCCCGGAGACGCCCCAGGGGCAGCCCGCACCGCGGTATGGCCGCCCCGACGAGCACCGTTAGCGCTGCCGCGCAGCGCTGAACCGCACCAGACAGCGACTGACCGGCGCCCCGTGGCGCCGGTCAGTTCTCTCTTCTCTATCAGTCGTTTTCCGGCGCAGCCTTCTGGGCCGCCGTGATCAGGTTGACCGCCAGCTGCCAGCCGGCGTTCTCCGCCTGCCAGCCCGCGGCCCGCAGCCGCTGCGAGATCGCCTGCTTGGTGATGCCCAGGCGCTCCGCGGCCTCGATCTGGTTCATACCCGTGCGCATCAGCGAGGTCGCCTCCCGGCCCTCCAGCGAGCGCTTGGCCAGCACCTGGCCGAGCAGCAGGAAGACCGCGGCGATGTCCTCGCCGACGGTGCCGGTGGCGTCCGGGAGCACCCGGGCGCGCACCAGCCCCGGGCGCGCCGCCCTGCCCAACGCCGCGGTGGCCGCCTCGGTCGCGTCGTGGGCGGCGTCGGTCACGCCGACGCCGAGTGCCCACTCACCGTCGGAAAGCAACGCCATGACCGTGTCGCAGAGGCTCTCGGGCGTCTCCACGCGCGCCCGGATGTCCTCGACGCCCAGCCGCTCGAACTCGCCGACGCCGGGCAGCGTGGCCAGCGCCTCGGCGCTGCGGCGCACCAGTTCGGCGCGGCGGGTGCTGCGGCCGCGGTAGCGGGCGTGCAGGGCGAGCACGGGGACACCTCCGGAAAATCAGACGGGGAAAGCGGGGAGAGGGCGGGGGACCGGCACCGGCCGGTCAGGCCTCCACCCTTGATCTGCCACCCGACTGTACCGGCATCCCGTGGTCGACGGCGAGACCGACGAGCCCGACCAGGGCGAGCGCCACCGTGAAGGCGATGACCACCGGGTCGGCGTGCCCGGTCAGGGTGTCGCCGAAGAAGACCAGCGCCACGGTGCCGGGCGCGGAGCCGACGCAGGTCGCCACCGCGTAGGGCAGCACGCGCACCGGCGAGAGCGCGCAGGCGCAGTTGAGCACGAAGAACGGCACGCCGGGGATCATGCGCAGCGAGCCGACGGCCAGCCAGCCGCGCTGCCGCAATCGGGCGTTGATGCCCGCCACCGCAGGGTGATCCAGGCGCGGGCGGATCCAGTCGCCGGTCAGCCCGCGCACCACGCCGAGCGAGACGACCGCGGAGACCGTCGTCGCGGTCACGGCCACCAGCGCCCCGGTCCAGGGTCCGAAGAGGATGCCCGAGGCCAGAGTCAGGAAGGTGCGCGGCACGGGCAGCTGCGTGACCGCCACGTAGAGCAGCCAGAAGGCGCCGACGAACCAGTCGCCGGCCGAGTCCGACCACGCCCGCAGGGTGGCCAGGCTGGGCAGGTCCACGGTCAGCGTCAGCACGATGAACGCGCCGAGCGTGGCGGCCACGAGCACCCTGCGGTGCACCGGCCAGCCCAGCACCGTGCGCCAGGCGTCGGCGAGGAGCCCGAGCACGAAGCCGAGGAAGCTGCGCACCCAGCGGCCGAGTCCGGCCATCACATCACCCCTCCGCGGCCGGGCCACGGCCCGGCTTCGGGGCCTTGATCACCGGCGGGCGCCACATGCCCATCTCGTGGACACCCTCGCCGTGCTTGGGCAGGCGCCCCATGGGCACGAAGCCGAGACGCTCGTAGAGGTTGGCGGCGTCCGGGGTGCTCGCCTCGAGGTAGACCGCCTCGTTGCCGGCGCGCTCGAGGCCGTGGTCGAGCAGCGCGGTGCCCACGCCGCGGCGCTGCGCGGCCGGGGAGACGGCCAGGGTGTAGAGGTACCAGTGCGCGAACCGCGGCTCGAAGGAGGACTCCTGGCGGTCGCGCAGCACGGCGGTGGCGGCGTGGCGGCCGAAGAGGGAAATCCAGTCCTTGAGCGCGGAGATCTTCTCCACCGGCCCCGGCCCGTCGTCGGGGGTGCTCCACAGGGCCACGCCGAGCGGGGTGGCGTCGTCGGTCTCGCCGTCGACGGCGACGTCGATGCGGCCGTGCGGGATGTAGTGGCGCCTGATCTGGGCGGAGAGCATCCGCTCGAGCGTCTCGCGGTGGCCCAGCCCGCGGGCCAGGGGAGTCACGCGGCGGAAGGACGGGTCGTCCTCGAAGGCGTCGACGAGGATCTTGATCGCTTCGTCGTGGTCGGTTGCTCGGTAGCTTCTCACGGATACAGTCACGACCGTCAAGTCTAGATCCCGCCGCACATACGCGTGATCCCGGGCCACCGTGTGACGGGGACCCGGGATCAGATCGTGCCCGGAGGGGGACTTGAACCCCCACGTCCGTTAATAGGACACTAGCACCTCAAGCTAGCGCGTCTGCCATTCCGCCACCCGGGCAGGGTGGTCGTCGCCGCATCGCGGCGTGCAACGAGGAACACCTTAACCCGAACCCGGTTCGCGGAACAAATTGCCAGCTCACACCGCTTTTCGACGTCCCGTCGCCCCCACGTGGGCGAAAACGCCCCGCGGCGGCGCATGTTTAGGTACAAACGGGTACATGAGCAACCACGACTACGCCACAGACCCCCGTTTCCCCGGCCCGGACCCGTACGCGCCCCTGAAGGACCTTCCGGGCTTCGAGCTGACCTCCGAGGACTTCGAGAACGGCGCCAAGCTGCCGGCCGCGCAGACGGCCGCCGAGAACGTCTCGCCGCAGCTGTCCTGGTCCGGCCTGCCCGAGGGCACCAGGTCGCTGGCCGTGACCTGCTACGACCCGGACGCCCCGACGGCGGCCGGCTTCTGGCACTGGGCCGCCTTCAACATCCCGGTGACCACGGAGAGCCTGCCCGCCGGCGCGGGTGCGAAAAACGACCTCGGCATCGACGGGGTGACCGCCCTGCGCAACGACGGCGGCTCGCGCGCCTTCGCCGGTGCCGCCCCGCCGGCCGGCCACGGCCCGCACCGCTACCTGTTCGCCGTGCACGCCGTGGACGTCGAGCACCTGGACGTCGACGCGGACGCCACCCCGACGGTGCTCGGCTTCAACCTGTACTTCCACGCCATCGGACGCGCCATCCTCTGGGGCTGGCACGAGAACGAGTGAGCGCGCGGGAACAGGGTGTCGCTGCCGCAGGAGGCGGCCGCGGCCCGGATCGTGGCGGCGTGCCGGCCGGCCTGCGCGTCGGCGGCGCCTTCCTCGGCGTGGCCCTGGTGGCCCTGCTGCTGCTCGTCCTTGACGTCTTCGGCAGGGGCGTGGGCGCCCCCTTCGAGTTCACCCCGCGCGTGCTCACGATCCTGCTGGCGGGCGCGCTGCTCGGTGCCTTCGCCACGACCCGCCGTGACGAGCCCGGCAGCCGCGGAAAGGTCATCGCCCTGATCGTCGCGGTGCTGCTCGTCGTGGCGAGCCGCTTCATGCCCCCGGAGCCCGCCTACGCCACCGCCCAGCACTGGGTGCTGGGTCTCGTGGTCGTGGCGGGCGTGTGCGCCTGGCTCATCCGGCGCAGCTTCGCCGCCTGAGGCAGCTTCAGGTGGGCCGTGTCTAGGCGGCCAGCCAGGCCTTCCGGCAGCCGACGGCCTCGGCGATGTTGTTCATGCCCTGGCGGCGCAGCTGCTCGGCCAGGCCGCGGTGGATGTCGCGGATCCAGTCCGGGCCGCCGTAGATCATGCCGGTGTAGCCCTGCAGCAGGCTCGCGCCCGCCGCGATGCGGGCCCAGGCCTCCTCGGCGGTGAAGATGCCGCCGGAGGCCACCAGCACCACGTCACTGTCGGCCAGCCGGGCGTGCAGGCGCTCGAGCACCTCGAGGGCGCGGGCGGCCAGCGGCGGCCCGGAGATGCCGCCGGCGCCCATGGCCGCGACCTCGTCTGAGTCGGTCTTCAGGTTCTCCCGCGAGATGGTCGTGTTGGTGGCCACCACGCCGGCCAGGCCGAGCTCCACGGCCAGGTCCGCCACGGCGTCGACGTCCTCGTCGGAGAGGTCCGGGGCGATCTTGACCATCACCGGGGTGTCCGTCTCCTCCTGCACGGCGGCGAGGATCGGGCGCAGCGCCTCGACGGCCTGCAGGTCGCGCAGGCCCGGAGTGTTGGGGGAGGAGACGTTGACCACCACGTAGTCGGCCAGGTGGCCGAGCAGGTGGGCGCTGGTGCGGTAGTCCTCGACGGCCTCCTCTGCCGGGGTGACCTTCGTCTTGCCGATGTTGATGGCGATGACGCCGGCCCCGCGGCGGGCCTTGAGGTTGGCCGCCGCCGCGGCCGCGCCCGGGTTGTTGAAGCCCATGCGGTTGAGCAGGGCCTTGTCCGCCGGCAGGCGGTAGAGGCGCGGGGCCGGGTTGCCCGGCTGCCCCTTGGCGGTCACGGTGCCCAGCTCGGCGTAGCCGAAGCCGCAGGCCTCCCAGACGTCGGCGACCTCGGCGGCCTTGTCGAAACCGGCGGCCAGGCCCAGCGGGCGCTCGAAGTGCACGCCGAAGAGGTCCTGGGAGAGGATCGGCTCGCGCACCGGGAAGATCTTCGAGACGGCCGTGCGCACCGGGCCGGCCTTCTGCATGACGCGCAGGGCGGACATGATGATGCCGTGGATGCGCTCCGGTGGGATCTGGAACATCACCTTCAGGGCGGCGGCGTAGGCGCGGTGACGGAGATCGAGGGTCACGGTGGATTCTCCCGGGTTCGGTAGGGAAGGAATGGAAAGGACGGAGGGGGCGCCCCGGCTGCCGGGGCGCCCGGGCTCAGGCGCCGGCGGCGTCGGCGACGACCTGCACACCGGAACCAGTGGCGGAGACGGCGACCAGCGTGCCGTCGTCAAGCACGACGATGCTCTGCGCGTCGGGCACCGCGCGCAGCTGCGTGGTCTGCTCGGGGCTGCCGGAGGAGAGGTCGAAGGCGCGCAGGCCGCGGTCGCCGGGCGAGGAGACCCAGGCGCGCTTCGCGTGCGGGTCCCAGGCGACGGCCCAGGGCTCGCCGTCGACCGGGACGGTCTGGTGCAGGCGGATGACGTCGTCGGTGGTGTAGACCGCCAGCTGGCCGCCGGTGGCGTCGGCGGCGAGCAGGAAGTCGTCCTCGCCGGGGGCGACGGTGCCCACGCCGAGGCCGACGCGCAGCCGGCCGCCCTGGCGCGGCGGGTCGTTGGTCCAGTCCACGTCCTGGATCGTCGTGTCCGGGTTGAAGGTGCGCACCACGGCGTCGCGCTCGCCGTCGCGGCCGGGCACGGAGACCAGCTCGGTGGCCGGGTCCTCGACCTCGATGCGCTCGGTCGAGCGGTCCGGGCGGGTCATGACGATCTCGGGCTCGTCCGCGTTGGCGGTGAACAGCTCCCCGGAGGCCACGAGCGCGGCGCGGGTGGCGTCGCCTTCCACGTCGCGGCGCTCGGGCTCGGCCGGATCCGCGGGGTCGAAGAGGAGGACCTCGGAGCCACAGGCGAGGACGAATGTGCCCGCGCCCTGGGTCAGGGTGCCGCAGGCGGGGTCGGTCTCGACGACCTCGGCCTTTCCGTCGCGCAGCTGGGCGACGGTGCCGAATGCGACCGCGTCCCTCCCGCGCAGACCGACGACCTCGCCGTCGGTGACCGCCTGGGAGATCTCGCCGAGGCCCGCCGGAGCCTCGAACGTCTCACCGTCGGGTGCGTCTCCGGCGGAGTCGGAGACCGCCGGGCGGGCGTTGCCCATGTTCTCTTCGGTGCCGTCCTGACCGTCCGTCCCGCCGCATGCGGTCAGCGTCAGCAGTGCGGCGGTGAGGAGGGGGAGGCCGATGGCGCGCTTTCTCACAGACAGCCAGCCTAGCAGTGCGACCGGGCGGTCCCGCCCCGCCGGTCGCCGCTGGTCAGGCCGAGACGTCGCTCACGCGGAGACGTCGTCGAGCGCGCGGGTGATCGCCGCGGGCAGTCGCACCCCGTCGGCGGCGAAGGCGACGCGGGCCTGGGCGGGGTCGGAGGGGCCCGTCACCGCGGCGGCCACCCCCGGCCGGTCGCGCACCCAGGCCAGCGCGGCCACGGCCGGGTCGACGCCCAGGCCCTCGGCGGCGGTGCGCAGCGCGTCGACGATGGTCCGGGCCCGTGCACCCAGCAGCGGGTGCGCCTCGGCGGGCAGCTCGCCGCGGGAGAGCCCCGCGAGCACCCCGTGGCCCAGCGGCGCGCGGGCCAGGAGCCCCACGCCGAGGTAGCCGGCCGCCGGGGCCAGGTCCTCCTCGGGCTGGCGCACCAGCAGTGAGTACTCGGCCTGCGCGGCGACGACGCCGCCCGGTCCCGCGACGCCGGCCGTGCAGGCGAGCTGCCAGCCGGTGTGGTCGCGCACCCCGGCGTAGCGGACCTTGCCGGAGGCGACGGCCGCGGCGAGGGTGTCGGTGACCTCGCTCATCGGGGTCTGGCGGTCGAAGTAGCCCACCGACCACAGGTCCAGGTGGTCGGTGCCCAGGCGGGTCAGGGTGCGGTCCAGCTGGGCGAGCAGGCTGCGCCGCGAACAGTCCACGCGGCGGCCCACCGGGGCGGTCGGGTCGACACCAGCGGCCGAGGAGAGGACGAGCTCCTCGCGCGGCAGGTCGGCCAGGACGCGGGCGAGCACCTCCTCGGCGCGGCCGACGCCGTAGGCCGGCGAGGTGTCGACGAGGCTGCCGCCGGCGTCGAGGAAGACCCGGGCGATGGCCCGGGCGTCATCGGAGTGGGTGGCCGTGCCCCAGGCCTCGGTGCCCAGTCCGAGGGCCCCGACGCGCAGCCCGGAGCGGCCCACGGTGCGAGATTCCACCCGCCCCACCCTAGTGGGTAGGGTGTTGCCCGTGAATGACGTGACGACGCTCGCCTCCGGCGCCCCGGAGGCCATGAGCTGGGCCCAGGTGATCGTGCTCTCCATCGTGCAGGGACTCACGGAGTTCCTGCCGGTGAGCTCATCCGGCCACCTGCGCATCGTCTCCGAGCTGTTCTGGGGCCAGGACGCCGGCGCCTCCTTCACCGCCGTGGTGCAGCTGGGCACCGAGGCCGCCGTGCTGGTCTTCTTCGCCCGCGACATCTGGCGCATCCTCACCGGCTGGTTCCGCGGCCTGCGCGACCGTGGGGCCCGCGGCCTGGACTACCGCATGGGCTGGATGGTCGTCGCCGGCACCATCCCGGTCGGCCTCATCGGCTTCCTGGGCAAGGACATCATCCGCGAGAACCTGCGCAACCTGTGGATCACCGCCACCGTGCTCGTGCTCTTCTCCTTCGTGTTCATCCTCGCCGAGCGCCAGGGCAGGAAGACCCGCGGCTTCGACGAGCTGACCATGAAGGACGCGGTCGTGATGGGTCTGTGGCAGTGCCTTTCGCTGATCCCGGGCGTCTCGCGCTCCGGCGGCACCATCTCCGGCGGCCTCTTCCTGGGCCTCGACCGCGAGGTGGCCACCCGGTTCTCCTTCCTGCTGGCCGTCCCCGCTGTCCTCGCCTCCGGACTGTTCTCGCTGCCGGACGCCTTCGATCCGCAGGCCGGCCAGGCCGCCACCGGCACGCAGCTGGCCGTCGGCACCGTCATCTGCTTCGCGCTCGGCTACGTCTGCATCGCGTGGCTGCTGAAGTTCGTCTCCAACCACTCCTTCGCCTGGTTCGCCGCCTACCGCATCCCCGCCGGCCTGATCGTCATGCTGCTGCTGGCCACCGGCGTCCTCCAGCCGGTCTAGAAACCGGTCCAGGCCGTTTCGGGCGGGCCCCGGCCCGGGTGGGCCCGCCTGTCCGCCGCCGCGTCGCGGCGGACGGTTAGAGTGTGGACCATGCAATCCTGGCCCCGCCCCGAACTCACCCGCGCCGCCGGCACCGCCGTGCCGCTGAAGCTCTTCGACACCGCCGACCAGGCGGTCAAGCCCGTCGAGATCCCGGCGTCCGGCCCGGTCGGCCTCTACGTCTGCGGCATCACCCCCTACGACTCGACCCACCTCGGCCACGCGGCGACCTACCTCGCCTTCGACCTGGCCCACCGGGTGCTGCTCGACAACGGCCACGAGGTCCGCTACGTCCAGAACGTCACCGACGTTGACGACCCGCTCTTCGAGCGCGCCTTGCGCGACGGCGTGGACTGGCGCGAGCTCGGCGACGGGCAGATCGACAAGTTCCGCGGCGACATGACCGCCCTCGAGGTCTTCCCGCCGCAGGACTTCATCGGCGCGATGGAGGCCGTCGACGAGATCGTCGTGCTCGTGCAGAAGCTGCTGGACAAGGGGGCGGCCTACGTCGTCGACGACCCGGAGCACCCGGACGTCTACGCACGCGTCGACGCCACCGAGAACTTCGGCTACGAGTCCAACTACACCCACGAGGAGATGACCGCCGCCTTCGCCGAGCGCGGCGGCGACCCGGACCGCCCGGGCAAGCGCGACCCGCTCGACGCCCTGATCTGGCGCGCCCACCGCGAGGGCGAGCCCGCCTGGGACTCGCCCTTCGGCCCGGGCCGACCCGGCTGGCACGTCGAGTGCTCGGCGATCGCCACCGACCGGCTCGGCTCCAGCTTCGCCATCCAGGGCGGCGGCAGCGACCTGGCCTTCCCGCACCACGAGTACTCCGCCGCCCACGCGGAGGCGGGTCTCGACGTCGCGCGCATGGCCGGCCACTACGTGCACTGCGGCATGATCGCCCTCGACGGCACCAAGATGTCGAAGTCCCTGGGCAACCTCGTCTTCGTCGCCGACCTCGTCGCCGCCGGCCACGAGCCCTCGGCCATCCGCCTCGGCGTCTTCGCCGGCCACTACCGCCAGGACCGCGACTGGTCCGACGCCGTGCTGGCCGAGGCCGAGGAGCGCCTGGCCGCCTGGCGCGCCGCCGCGGACGCCGCCCAGGACCCGGAGGCCGCCGAGGCAGTCGTCGCGGAGCTGCGCGAGCGCCTCTCCGACGACCTGGACACCCCGGGCGCGCTCGCGGCGCTGGACGGGTGGGCACGCGACGTCGTCAAGCACGACGGTGCCCCGCGCGGCGCGGCGGGGGAGACGGTCGCCGAGGCCGTGCACGCCCTGCTCGGCGTGCACGTCTGGGCGTAATCGGTGACAATGGCGCCATGAGCATCCGCGCTGACTTCCAGCCCCGCATCGACGAGTACATCAGTGACCTGGAGACCTTCGCCACCGGCGCCTACCTGCGCGAGGGTGAGACGGACAGCTGGGAGGCGCCCTACGACGCCTCCGCGCTCGGCGAGCTGCGCGGGATCCTCGAGGACTTCCTCGACCGCCTGGACCGGGTGCCCGACGACCCCGAGGCCGACCTGCTCGAACCCGTGGTCGCCCGCACCCTCGAGGAGCTGACCCAGTTCAACTCCAAGCACGCCGACGCCGTGCTCGAGCCCGAGGAGTTCGACGAGCTCAACGAGCTGATCACCGACGCCGCCGCCACCACCGGCGCGACCGACGAGACGCTCGCGGCGCTGCCCGTCCTCGAGTGAGTCCCGCCTGGTAGGCTGCCCCTTCCGGACACATCCTGCGGAAAGGTGGCACTTAGACTCATGGCGGCTTCTTCGGGGCGTACGCCCGCGGCGGTCTTCTTCGACATGGACGGCACCATGGTGGACTCGGAGCCGCTGTGGGGGATAGCCACCTTCGAGCTCAGCGAGAAGCTGGGCCGCCGGCTCACCCCCGAGCTGCGGCAGGCGACCATCGGCGGGTCCTTCCCGAACACGCTGCGCATCTGCGCCGAGCACGCCGGGGTCACCGTCGACGAGGCGACCGCCGACCGGCTGCGCGAGGAGATGTTCGCCCGCGTGGCCGACCTCTTCCGCGAGCGACTCGAGCCGAAGCCCGGCGTGCGCGACCTGCTCGGTGATCTGGGGTCTGCGGGGGTGCCCGCCGTGGTCACCACGAACACCGTGCGTCCGCTCGCCGACATCGCCATCGACGCGGTGGGCCGGGACTTCTTCGCCGACGCCGTCACCGGCGACCAGGTCGCCCGCTACAAGCCGGCCCCCGACATGTTCCTCGAGGCCGCCCGGCGCACGGGTGTCAGCCCCGCGGACTGCGTCGTCTTCGAGGATTCGCTCGCCGGGATGTCCGGCGCGCTCGAGGCCGGCTGCGTGGTCATCGGGCTGCCGGAGGTCCCGGGGCAGGCCCCGCAGCCGGGGGCGGCGGACCTCGGCGAGCTCAACGGCGAGCGCAGTTTTGTGGGGGTCGACGCCCACCGGGTGGGGGTGTGGTTCGACCGACTGTCGGGGGTGTAGCGCGGCGCGTGCCATAATGAAGCCGTGAAGAACTTCGACTCTCTGTTTGCTGAACTCGCTGACCGTGCCAAGAACCGCCCGGAGGGCTCGGGGACCGTGGAGGCCCTCGACAAGGGGATGCATTTCCTGGGCAAGAAGGTCAACGAGGAAGCCGGCGAGGTCTGGCTGGCCGCCGAGTACCAGTCCGACGAGGAGCTGGCGGAAGAGATCTCCCAGCTCGTCTACTGGTCGCAGGTGATCATGGTGGCCCGCGGGCTCAAGCCCGAGGACATCTACCGCTACCTCTGAGCCGCACGCCGACCCCGCCCCACGCACCAACCCCCAGGAGTCACTGAAACCGTCATGCTCAAGATCGCCATCCCCAACAAGGGCTCGCTCTCCGAGGTTGCCAGCAGCATCCTCAAGGAGGCCGGCTACTCCGGCCGCGGCGACACCAAGGCCCTCAACGTCGTCGACAAGGACAACGGGGTGGAGTTTTTCTTCCTGCGCCCCAAGGACATCGCCATCTACGTCGCCGCCGGTCACCTCGACCTGGGCATCACCGGCCGAGACCTGGCCCGCGACTCGCGCGCCGACGTCCGTGAGGTCATGTCGCTCGGCTTCGGCAACTCCACCTTCCGCTACGCCGCCCCGGCGGGGGAGGACTGGACCCCCGAGAAACTCGACGGCAAGCGCATCGCGACCTCGTACCCGAACCTCGTGCGCGCCGACCTGGCCGAGCGCGGGCTCACCGCCGAGGTCATCCGGCTCGACGGCGCGGTGGAGATCGCCATCCGCCTCGGCGTGGCCGACGCCATCGCCGACGTCGTCTCGACCGGGCGCACGCTGCGCAAGCAGGGCCTCGAGCCCTTCGGCGAGGTGCTCTGCGACTCCGAGGCCGTCGTGGTCGCCCGCGCCGACGCCGAGCTGACCGAGGAACACCAGGTCATCCTGCGTCGCTTCCAGGGCATCCTCAACGCGCACAACTACGTCATGCTCGACTACAACATCGCCCGCGAGAACCTCGAGGCCTCCTCGGAGATCACCCCGGGGCTGACCGGCCCGACGATATCGCCGCTGACCCGCGAGAACTGGGTGGCCGTGCGCGCGATGATCCCGCGCCAGGAGGCCAACAACGTCATGGACCGCCTGCAGGCCGTCGGCGCCGAGGCGATCCTCGCCAGCGACCTACGGATCGCCCGGATCTGAGTGCAACCCGCGTCACCGGGGCGCGTGCAGTTAATTCTTTTCACAACTGCATGCGCACCTTTCTCCTGCCTCATTCGGGGGTAATCGTTCGTTGAACTGGACTTCTTAGGCTCGCCATACGTCTCATTGGATTCCGACCTATACGCAACACCTATCAGCACTTAAAACTGCAGGATAACAGGTAATTTTCAGTTCTGTATGGTGGGAGGCAACATCCCGGCCAGCGCCGCGCCCCCCACACGAGGGGGTGACGTGCCCGGGATGGCACTGAATCGCGGCGATACAGAAAGGAATTCCACATGACTTCTTCTGACGGCACAACCAAGGACACCAGCGTCCGCGTCGAGGAGGACCTCCTCGGCACCATGGAGGTCCCCAACGACGCGTACTACGGCATCCACACGATGCGCGCGATCGACAACTACAAGATCTCCGGCAAGACCATCAACGACGTGCCCTCCTTCATCCGCGGCATGGTCGAGGTGAAGAAGGCCACCGCCATGGCCAACCACCGCCTGCACGTGCTGCCGAAGGAGAAGGCCGACGCCATCGTCTGGGCCTGTGACCAGATCCTCAACGAGGGTCGCTGCATGGATCAGTTCCCGATCGACGTCTTCCAGGGCGGCGCCGGCACCTCGCTGAACATGAACACCAACGAGGTCGTCGCCAACCTGGCCCTCGAGCACCTGGGCAAGGAGAAGGGTGACTACGAGGCCCTGAACCCGAACGACGACGTCAATATGGCGCAGTCCACCAACGACGCCTACCCGACCGGCTTCCGCCTCGGCGTCTACGCCGAGATGCAGAACCTCATCGAGGCCTACGACAAGCTGTGCGACGCCTTCCGCGCCAAGGGCGAGGAGTTCGCCCACGTGCTCAAGATGGGCCGCACCCAGCTGCAGGACGCCGTCCCGATGACCCTGGGCGCCGAGTTCCACGGGTTCGCGATCAACCTGTCCGAGGAGCGCGCCATCCTGGAGACCGCCGCGGAGAAGCTGCTCGAGGTCAACCTCGGCGCGACCGCCATCGGCACCGGCTTGAACACCCCGGAGGGCTTCCGCGAGGAGGTCACCAAGGCGCTGGCCGAGAACACCGGCCTGAACGTCGTCTCCGCCGAGGACCTCATCGAGGCCACCAGCGACAACGGCGCCTACGTGCTGGCCCACAGCGCCATCAAGCGCGCCGCCATGAAGCTCTCCAAGATCTGCAACGACCTGCGTCTGCTCTCCTCGGGCCCGCGCGCCGGCCTCAACGAGATCAACCTGCCCGAGCGTGCCGCCGGCTCGTCGATCATGCCGGCCAAGGTCAACCCGGTCATCCCCGAGGTCGTCAACCAGGTCTGCTTCCGCGTCTTCGGCAACGACATCACCGTCACCTGGGCCGCCGAGGCCGGCCAGCTGCAGCTCAACGTCATGGAGCCGGCCATCGGCCAGGCCATGTTCGAGTCGCTGCTGACGCTGACCAACGCCGCAGACACCCTGCGTGAGAAGTGCGTCACCGGCATCACCGCCAACGAGGACGTCTGCCAGGCCTACGTGGACAACTCCATCGGCATCATCACCTACCTGAACCCCTTCATCGGCCACCACAACGGCGATGTCGTGGGCAAGGAGGCCGCCGAGACCGGTCGCTCCGTGCGTGAACTGGTCCTGGAGAAGGGGCTCATCGACGAGGAGACCATGAACAAGGTCCTCTCGAAGGAGAACCTGATGAACCCGAAGTACCAGGGCAAGGTCTACGACGAGGACTAGGTCCAAGTACCATCCCCAGTGACCGCTGCACCGCCCCCGGCTCTGGCCGGGTGGCGGCTTGTCGCCTGCGCAATGAGTTTCTCCGGCGCCGAGGCGAAGCGGTCCCCGTCTCCCGTCCCGGGCGATAAGCGCCCGGGGCCGCAAGAAAGTAACCGCAAGTGATCATCCTTCAGATCCTCATTGTCCTCGGCGCCATCGTGCTCGGCGCCCGGCTCGGATCCATCGCGATCGGCTTCGCCGGCGGCGCAGGTGTGCTGCTGCTCGGCCTGACCGGCGTTCCGGTGGAGTTCGACGCCATCCCGTTCGACGTCATCGGCATCATCATGTGTGTCATCGCGGCCATCTCCGCGATGCAGCGCGCCGGCGGCCTGGACCTGCTGGTCCACTGGGCCGAGAAGTTCCTGCGCCGTAACCCCAAGCAGATCACCGTCTGGGCGCCGATCGTCACCTACCTGATGACGCTGTGCGCCGGCACCGGGCACACCGCGTTCTCCACCCTCCCGGTCATCGTCGAGGTGGCCAAGGAGGGCAAGATCCGCCCCTCGCGTCCGCTGTCCGTGGCCGTCCCGGCCTCGCAGATGGCCATCGTCGCCTCGCCGATCTCCGCGGCCGTGGTCTTCATGGCCTCCATCCTGGAGCCGCTCGGCGTGGGCTACCTGTCCCTGCTGGCCGTGCTGATCCCGGCGACCTTCCTGGCGATCTTCCCGACGGCCATCCTGGCCAACAAGCTGGGCAAGCCGCTGGAGCAGGACCCGGTCTACCTGGACCGCCTCGAGCGCGGCCTGGTCTCCCCGCCTGCCGTCACCTCCGACTACAAGCCGACCCGCTCGGGCAAGATCTCCGTGGCGACCTTCCTGATCGCCATCCTGCTCGTGGTCATCTGGGCCACCATCACCTCGGACAACGTCGGCCTGATCTCGGACCCGACGCTGCCGCGCAACGAGGCGATCATGTCCATCATGCTACTGGCCGCCACCGTAATCGTCGTGGTCACCAAGATCCCGGCCGGCGAGATCCTGGGCACCCAGGTCTTCCGCTCCGGCATGTCGGCCTGTGTCTGTGTCCTCGGCGTCGCCTGGCTGGGCACCACGATCATCAACGACAACATCGAGTCGATCGAGGCCTTCGCCGGTGACGTGCTCGAGACTGCTCCGTGGCTGCTGGCCGTGGTCATGTTCTTCGCCGCCGCCCTGCTGTACTCGCAGGCCGCCACGGCGAAGGCCCTCATGCCGGCCGCCCTGGCCATCGGCGTCAGCCCGCTGACCGCCGTCGCCGCGTTCCCGGCCGTCTCCGCCCTGTTCATCCTCCCGACCTACCCGACGCTGCTCGCCGCGGTCGAGATGGACGACACCGGCTCCACCCAGATCGGCAAGTGGGTCTTCAACCACCCGTTCCTGGTGCCGGGCACCCTGCAGATCATCGTCTCGGTGCTGCTCTGCTACGCCTTCGGCTCGGTCCTCATCTAGGACTCCACCGCCTCAGGCTCAACGGGCCCCGACCTTTCCCGGTCGGGGCCCGTTGCCGTGTCCCGGACCGCGCGCCTCACGCGTCGACGAGCACGAGCACGATGCCGCCGACGCCGAGCACGCCCATCGCCAGCGCCATCAGCGCCACACCGCCGACGTTGGCCGAGACCCGCCCGGCGGCGAGCCCCGTCGCCTCGCGCCGGTAGCGGGAGCGCTGCCGGGCCAGGATCGTGCCGGCCACCGTCAGCAGCACGGCGTAGAGCGCGAAGACCGCCGGGCCGTAGAGCGGTATCCAGCGCAGGAGCACCGCGGAGGCCGTCAGCATCGCGAGCACGGTGCGCGACCAGGACAGGCTCGTGCGCTCCGGCTGCAGGCCGGGGTCGCCGTGGACCGCGGGGGCGCCGCTCACGCGAGGAACACCCCGGCGGCCACGGCGCAGGCGATCACCGCCGCCGCCGAGAGCACGGGCACGATCGCCGGCACCGGCAGGGGACGGTGCTCGCGCATGGCGCGCTCCACGCGCAGCCAGCGCACGGCCGCGCCCAGCGAGATGACGAGTCCCACGGCGATGACGAAGACGGCCAGGGCCACGCGCACCTCGCGCGGCAGGCCCTCGAGCTCGAAGGCGCCCAGGGCCACGCCGCCGGCCAGGAAGGCCAGCGAGGTGCGCGTCCACGCCAGGAAGGTGCGCTCGTTGGCCAGCGTGAAGCGGGGGTCCGGCTCGTCGCCGTGGGGGAGCGCCACGCGAGCCAGCCACGAGCGGGTGTGAGTTCCGTTACTGGAGTCCTGATCGGTCACACCGACAATGGTAGCCCCGGGTGCGTTGAGTAACCTGGCACACATGGCACTCACCGACGTTGACATCGCCCAAGACCACACCCTCGAGCCGATCCAGGACATCGCCGCGAAGCTGGCCATCCCGGCCGAGGCCCTGCACCCCTACGGCACCGACAAGGCGAAGGTGGACCCCACCAAGCTCCCGGACCGCGGCAAGAAGGGCAAGCTCGTGCTGGTCACCGGCATCTCGCCGACCCCGGCCGGCGAGGGTAAGTCGACCGTGCTGATCGGCCTGACCGACGCCCTGGCCCGCCTCGGCCACCGCGCGGCGGCGGCCCTGCGCGAGCCTTCCCAGGGCCCCGTGATGGGCATCAAGGGCGGCGCCTGCGGCGGCGGCTACTCGCAGATCGTTCCGATGGCGGACATCAACCTGCACTTCACCGGCGACTTCCACGCCATCTCCGCGGCCACCAACACCCTGGCCGCGCTGGTGGACAACCACATCCACCAGGGCAACCGCCTCAACATCGACCCGCGCCAGGTCACCTGGCAGCGCTGCATCGACGTCAACGACCGCACCCTGCGCGGCGTGGTCACCGGCCTGGGCGGCCGCGCCCACGGCGTGCCCGCCGAGACCAGCTTCACCATCACCGCGGCCAGCGAGATCATGGCCGTGATCGGCCTGGCCGACGGCCTGGCGGACCTCAAGGAGCGCCTCGCCGCGATCACCGTCGGCTACACCTACGACGGCGCGCCGGTCACCGCCGGCGACCTCGGTGCGGCCGGCGCGCTGACCGTGCTGCTCAAGGACGCCGTGCTGCCCAACCTGGTGCAGACCCTCGGCGGCACCCCGGCCTTCGTGCACGGCGGTCCCTTCGCCAACATCGCCCACGGCTGCAACACCCTGGCCGCCACCCGCGCCGCCCTCGACTGCGCCGACATCGTGTGCACCGAGGCCGGCTTCGGCTCGGACCTGGGCGCCGAGAAGTTCTTCGACATCAAGTCCCGCGCCGGCGACCTCGACGTCGCGGGCACCGTCGTCGTGGCCACCATCCGTTCGCTCAAGTACAACGGCGGCGTCGAGCGCGCCGACCTGGACGCAGAGGACATCGACGCGCTGGCGCGCGGCGTCGTCAATCTCGAGCGCCACGTGGAGAACATCCGTCACTTCGGCGTCGAGCCCGTTGTCGCGCTCAACCTCTTCCCCTCGGACACCGAGGCCGAGCGGGCCTGGATGTTCGACTGGGCCCGCGAGTTCGGCGTCGAGATGGCCGAGGCCGAGGTCTGGGGCAAGGGCGGCGCCGGCGGCGAGGCGCTCGCCGAGAAGGTGCTCGCCAGCCTGGGCGAGGGCTCGCACCCGATCTACGACCCGGCCGACGGCGTCGAGAACGCCATCGAGCGCGTGGCCTTCCTGATCTACCACGCCGGGCGCGTCGAGTACTCCCGCAAGGCGGAGAAGGACCTGGCCACGCTCAAGGCCAACGGCTGGGACAAGCTGCCGGTGTGCATCTCGAAGACGCAGTACTCCTTCTCGGACGACCCGCACGCCCTCGGCGCGCCGGACAACCACGTCCTGCACGTGCGCGAGCTCGTGCCGCGCACCGGCGCCGGGTTCGTCGTCGCCCTGACCGGCGACGTGATGACGATGCCGGGCCTGCCGAAGAAGCCGGCCGCCGAGAACATCGACATCGACGCCGACGGCCGCATCACCGGCCTGTTCTAGGGCCTACTCGGGCCTGATCGTCGTGCCCGGCGCTCCGCGCAGGTCGCCGGAGGTGATGTAGCAGGTCTCCATCGTGTTGTTGAGCATGACCTGCTGCTCACTGACGGCGTCCGGCAGGCCCGCGCCGATCTTCTTCAGCTCGCGGCCGACGTCCTCCGGCGCCCAGGAGGCGTCGATGTGGATCGGCACCGGAGAGGTCACCCCGCCAGCTGCGGGGTGACCTCGAGGCTGGCGACGATGATGTGGAAGTCGCCGTTGAGCGTGGTGATCTGGCCGGGGCCGGTGCGCTGCCACACGGCGGTGGTGCCGGCCGTCTGGGCGGGGAAGCGGACGTTGAGGTTGTCCAGCACGACGCGGTCGGCGTCGATGCGGATCGCCGGGCGCGGGCCCTGCACGGTGTCCACGGTGACGTAGGAGAGCTTGACGTCGCCTAAGAGCCGCGTCGAGTCCGAGCGCACCGTGTAGGTGGTGCCCGGCAGCGGGGGCATGCCGGCGATCGGCTCCGGCGGGGCGGTGTCCAGACCCGGGATCTCGGGGGCGGGCGCGTGCGGGGCCGGCACACCGGGGATCTCGGGGACCTCGGGCACGAGCTCCCGGATGTCGGAGGGCACCTCCGGCGGAGCGGGCAGCTCGGGCGCGGGGACGGCCGGGATTTGCGGCGCGGGGATCTCCAAAACCTCCGGCACCTCCGGCACCTCTGGAATCGCCGGCAGCTGCGCCCGTGCGGCGGGGGAGGGTGAGCCCGCGACGAGTCCGACGGCCGCGACCGCCGCGGCGCCCGCCCCGGTCCCGGCACCCGCGCCGCGCTTCGAGGGGCGCTCGCCGGGGCTCCAGGACAGCGTCATCGCGCCGCCGACGATCGCCAGCAGGGTGCCCAGGATGAACCCGCCGAAGTTCGAGGCCGGCAAAGCGACCACGCCGAGGATCAGCGCGGTGACGCCGGTCAGGATGCGACCGTCACCGCGGAACCAGGTCATCAGCCCGCAGATGATCAGCAGCGCGCCGATGACCAGGGTGGACACCCCCGACATCGAGGAGATCTGCACCTGGATGTTGGAGACCTCGAAGGAGAGGTAGGCCGGGACCATGATGACCACCCCGGCGAGGATCATCAGCAGCCCCGCGGTGAACGGGCGCTGCCGGCGCCATGCGCCGAAGCCGCGGTTGGCCTCCTCGAGGCCCGACTCCGGCTCAGCCTCTTCAGCCCGAGCCGCCGGCTTCTCCTCCCGGATCAGCCGCCCGGTGCGGGTCCGCCTAGCATCGGCCACCGTTCGCCTCCTCGATGATGATCTTCGCGCCGGCGGCGGTCAGCTGGTCGGCGGCGATGGACGAGGCGTGGATGGTCTGGTCCTTGGCCAGCAGCTTCTCGGCGGCGATGCCGCCGGATCCGGCCGGGCCGCGGCCTCAGCTCTCCGCCGCGCCCGGCCACCCCGGGTACTCCGGCGGGGTGCCGCCAAAGGCGGGGCAGATGTCCTGGAAGGAGCACCACCCGCACAGCTTCGAGGTCTGCGGCCGGAACGTCCCGGCCTCGCCGTCGGCCACCACACTGGCCCACAGCCGACCCAGGTCGCGTTCGAAGTACTCCAGCTCCTGCGGCGAGGGCGTAAGGTACAGCGAGTCGACGACCTTGAGGTACATCAGCCGCAGCTGGTCGGGGATGCGCCCGAAGAGGCGCCAGTAGACCAGCGCGTAGAAGCGCATCTGGAAGAACGCCTGCTCGGAGAAGCGCCGCGAGGGCTTCTTGCCCGTCTTGTAGTCGACCACGCGCACCTCGCCGGTCGGCGCGACGTCGACGCGGTCGATGAACCCGCGCACGGGCACCCCGTTGGGCAGCACCATGTGTACGTAGCGCTCGGTGGAGTCCGCGTCGAAGCCCTGCGGGTTCTCCATCCGGAAGTACCCCTTGAGCAACTCGCGGCACTCGACCAGGAAGCCGAGCATGTCCTGCTCGGGCACGAGCTCGTCGAGCTGCGGGTCCTTCTCGCACATCTCCGCCCACGTCGGCTTGAGCCGCTTGACCGCCGGCGGCAGGGTGCGATCCTCGCGCGGCCAGGAGTGCATCTGCTCGAGCACCGCGTGCACCAGGGTGCCCTTGACCTGGGCGACGGTGGAGGGCTCGTAGAGCTTGTCGATGCTGCGGAAGCGGTAGAGCAGCGGGCACTGCCGGTAGTCCCCGGCGCGCGAGGGCGACAGCGCCAGCGGGCGCGCCTTCCCGGTCGAGTGGTGGGCGGGTATTCCGGGCAGGGGTTCATCGGTGGCAGTCATGATCACCCCCAAGCCTATCGGCGCGCCGCGACGCCGGCGTGGTTGACTTGGGGCATGCCCGAAGCAGCTGACTTCATCGACTTCCTCCGCGCCACGCCGAGCTCCTTCCACGCCGCCGCCGAGGTCGCCTCCCGCCTCGAGGCAGCGGGCTTTACCCGCCAGGACCCCGGCGCGGCCTGGGACGCCACGCCGGGCGGCCACGTGCTCGTCTCCGGCGGGGCCGCCGTGGCCTGGTGGGTGCCGGCCTCCGCCTCGCAGGCGTCGGCCTTCCGTGTCGTCGGCGCGCACAACGACTCGCCGGGCTTCGTGCTCAAGCCGAACGCCGAGTTCACCGCCGCCGGCTGGCGCCAGCTGGCCGTCGAGGTCTACGGCGGGCCGATCATCCCGTCCTGGTTCGACCGCGACCTCGAGCTCGCCGGCCGCCTGGCGCTGCGCGACGGTTCGACGGCGCTCGTGCGCACCGGCGCGGTCGCGCGCATCCCGCACCTGGCCATCCACCTCCACCGCTCCAACGACTTCGAGCCGGACCGCCAGCGCCACGTCCAGCCGGTGCTCGGTCCCGAGGGCACGGGCCGGCCGTTCAAGGACGTGCTTGCCGACGCCGCGGGGGTCGGCGTCGGCGACATCGTCGCCGCCGACCTGATCACCGTGGACGCCCAGGGACCCGCCGAGCTCGGCGGGGTGCTCGCCGCCGGGCGCCTGGACAACCTGACCAGCGTGTGGGCCGGACTGGAGGCCATCACGGCCGCCTCCCGTGAGGTGCCCGAGGGCCGCGACGTCCTCGTCTTCACCGCCTTCGACCACGAGGAGGTCGGCTCCGCCTCGCCGACGGGCGCCGGAGGTCCCTTGCTCACCCGCGTCCTCGGGCGCACCGCCCGGGCGCTGGGCGCCGACGAGGACGCCCGTGCCGCGATGCTCGAGCGCTCCTTCTGCGTCTCGGCCGACGCCGCACACTCGGTGCACCCGAACTACCCGGAGAAGCACGATCCCGGCCACCAGCCGATCCTCGGGCGCGGCCCGGTGACCAAGATCAACGCCAACCAGCGCTACTCCTCGACAGCCGTGACCGTGGCCCGCTGGCGCGCCGCGCTGGCCGCCGCCGGGGTGCGCGGTCAGGACTTCGTCGGCAACAATGCCGTGCCCTGCGGCTCGACCATCGGGCCGATCTCGGCGACGCGCACGGGCGTGCCCACCGTCGACGTCGGTGTGCCGCTGCTGTCCATGCACTCGGCGCGCGAGCTGTGCGACCCGGCCGACGTGGCCGGGCTCGCCACCGCGCTGACCGCCTACTACCGCCTCTAAGGAGAACCCATGGCCTACTCCGGCCCCTTCCAGCCGGGCGACCGCGTCCAGCTGACCGACCCGAAGCGTCGGCACCACACCATCGTCCTCGAAAAGGGCGGGGTGTTCTTCACCCACAAGGGCGAGATCCACCACGACGACATCATCGGCCTCGACGAGGGCTCGGTGGTGCGCTCCCAGCTGGGCAGCGAGTACCTCTGCTTCCGCCACCTCTACGTCGACCACGTGCTGTCCATGCCGCGCGGCGCGGCCGTGGTCTACCCGAAGGACACCGCCCAGATCCTCGTCGAGGGCGATATCTTCCCGGGGGCGCGCGTCCTCGAGGCCGGAGCCGGCTCCGGGGCGCTGACCATCGCGCTGCTGCGCGCGGTGGGGGAGTCCGGCGAGGTGCACTCCTGGGAGATCCGCGAGGACCACCTCGGCTTCGCCCGCGAGAACGTCGCCGCCTACTTCGGCGGCGAGCCCGCCAACTGGCACCCGCACCTCGGCGACCTCGGCGAGGTCACCGTCGAGGACACCGGCGGGCAGGTCGACCGCGTGGTGCTCGACATGGTCGAGCCCTGGCACTTCCTGGGCACCGTGCGCGACCTGCTCATCCCCGGCGGGGTGCTGATGACCTACGTGACCACCGTGCCGCAGCTGATGAACACGATGGAGGGCATCCGCGAGACGGGCAGCTTCGCCGAGCCGCGCGCCTGGGAGACCCTGCTGCGCGAGTGGCGCGTCGAGGGCAAGGCCACCCGTCCGGAGCACCGCATGAACGCCCACACCGCCTTCCTGGTCTGGGCGCGCCGCCTGGCCGACGGGGTCACCCCGCCGCACCCGCAGCGCCGCGCCCGGCGGTGACGCGGAGCTAGTCTGGGTCCCATGAATTCGCCGGAGTCCTTCGACCAGCACCGCCGCCGTGAGGCCGCCACCGCCGCCGCAAAGGAGCGCGAGCGCGCGGGCGCCAACGAGCTGCAGAAGCTGCGCGACGAGACCGCGGAGCTCAACCGCACCAACCGCTACCTCGGCGCGCGCAACGCCAAGCTCGCCGAGATGCTCAAGAGCTCGCGCGACAAGCTGGCCAACCTCTACCAGCAGATCGAGGCGATGGCCGAGCCGCCGTCGACCTACGGCATCTTCCTCGAGCGCTCGGACGACGGCCAGTCCGCCGAGATCGTCACCTCGGGCCGCCGGCTGCGCGTGCCCATGTCGCCGATGGTCTGCCAGGCGGACCTGCGCCCGGGCATCCGTGTGCGCCTCGGCCAGAACCACCAGCTCATCGAGGCCGCGGGCTTCTCGGAGACCGGCGAGCTGGGCACCCTGGTCGAGCTGCTCGGCCGCGAGCGCGCCATCGTCGCCGACAGCACCGGCGAGCAGCGCGTCGTCGCGCTGGCCGGGCGGCTGATCGAGACCGGCACGCGCACCCCGCGCGCCGGCGACTCGGTGCTCTTCGACCGCCGTTCGGGATGGGCCTTCGAGGTCATCCCGAAGGCCGACGTCGCCCGCCTCTCCCTCGAGGAGGTCCCGGACGTCACCTACGCCGACATCGGCGGCCTCGACGAGCAGATCGAGCAGATCCACGACGCCGTCGAGCTGCCCTTCGCCCACCCGGAGCTCTACCGCGCCTACGACCTGCGCCCGCCGAAGGGCGTGCTGCTCTACGGCCCGCCCGGCTGCGGCAAGACGCTCATCGCCAAGGCCGTGGCCAACTCGCTGGCCCGCCGTGCCGGCGAGGACACGCAGTCCTACTTCCTCAACGTCAAGGGCCCGGAGCTGCTCAACAAGTACGTCGGCGAGACCGAGCGCCAGATCCGCGTGATCTTCGAGCGCGCCCGCGAGCTCGCCGGCGCCGGCCGCCCGGTGATCATCTTCTTCGACGAGATGGAGTCGCTCTTCCGCACCCGCGGCTCGGGCCGCAGCTCGGACGTGGAGACCACCGTCGTGCCGCAGCTGCTCGCCGAGCTCGACGGTGTGGAGGGCCTGAGCAACGTCATCGTCATCGGCGCGACCAACCGCGAGGAGCTCATCGACCCCGCGCTGCTGCGCCCGGGCCGCCTCGACGTCAAGATCCGCGTCGAGCGCCCCGGCCCCGACCAGGCCCGCGACATCTTCGCCCGCTACCTCGGCGGTAACGTGCCGATGGCCGCGCCCGCCGAAGAGCTCATCGACGCCGCCGTCGAGGCCCTGTTCACCCCGCGGCCCTACGTCGAGCTCGAGTACTCCGACGGCTCGACGCGCCAGCTGTGCTACCACGACTTCGTCTCCGGCGCGATGATCGCCAACATCGTCGACCGTGCGAAGAAGCTGGCGATCAAGGACCTCATCGCCGCCGGCGGGGCGCTTGGCGACGCCGCGTCGGCGGGCGTGAGTGCGCAGCACCTGCGGTTGTCGGTCGCCGCCGAGGAGCACGAGAGCGAGGACCTGCCCAACACCTCGAACCCGGACGAGTGGAGCCGGATCACCGGCGAGAAGGGCCGCCGCGTCGTCGAGGTGCGCACGCTCGGCTGAACTAGGATCGGGCCCATGTCACGTTTCCTGGGCACCGAGACCGAGTACGGCATCGCCACCCCGAGCCGGCCGGAGCTCTCGCCGATCGTCACCTCCACCCACGTCGTCGTCGCCTACGCGGCGGTGGAGACCGGCGCGCGCTTCCGCTGGGACTTCCAGGACGAGTCGCCGCTGCGCGACGCGCGCGGCTTCGACCTGCGCCGCTACCGCACGGTGCCGGTCGTCAACTCCGACGCGCTCGGCGTGGCCAACGTCGTCCTCGACAACGGCGCGCGCTACTACGTCGACCACGCCCACCCCGAGTACTCCGCCCCGGAGTGCTGCTCGGCGTTCGAGGCGATGGTCTACGACGCCGCCGGCGACGTCATCCTCAACCGGGCCGCCGCGGACATCGCGGAGCTGGCCCGCCAGGACGTCTCCGTGCTCAAGGACCACGAGCCGTGCCCGCCGGTGAAGATCTACAAGAACAACGTCGACGGCAAGGGCGCGTCCTACGGCTCCCACGAGAACTACCAGTACTCCCGCGAGACCGACTTCGGCGTGCTGGCCGCGTGCCTCATCCCGTTCTTCGTCACCCGCCAGGTCGTCGTCGGCGCCGGGCGCATGGGCCGCGGCGAGAAGGGCGAGGAGGACGGCTTCCAGATCTCCCAGCGCGCCGACTACTTCTGCCAGCCGATCTCGCTGGAGACGACCCTCAACCGCGGCATCATCAACACCCGCGACGAGCCACACGCGGACCCGGACTCCTACGGGCGCCTGCACGTCATCATCGGCGACGCGAACATGTCGCAGACCGCCAACCTGCTCAAGCTCGGCATGACCGCCCTGGTCATCGACGCCGTGGAGGCCGGGGTCGACTTCTCCGACCTCAAGCTCGCCGACCCCGTCGCCGAGCTCAAGGCCGTCTCCCGCGACCTGACGCTGAGCCACCGGCTGACCCTCGCCGACGGCCGCGAGCTGACCGCCCTCGAGATCCTCGCGATCTACCGCGAGCGCGTCCAGGCCACCGACGCCGAGGACGAGCGCGTGCTCGCCGCGTGGGACGAGGTCTGCGGGCTGCTCGCCCAGGGGCCGCTCGCGGCGGCCGGCATCCTCGACTGGCCGACGAAGTGGCAGCTGATCTCCTCCTACATGGAGCGCGCCGTGCCGGTCGACGACGCGAAGCTGAAGTTGATCGACCTGCAGTACACCGACATCGACCCGGCCAAGGGCCTCTACCACGCGCTCGTGCGCGCCGGCCGGATGCGCACGCTCGTCACGCCCGAGGAGATCGAGCGCGCCGCGGACACCCCGCCGGCCGACTCGCGCGCCTGGCTGCGCGGCACCGTCGTCTCCCGCTTCGCCGAGGACGTCGCCGCCGCCAGCTGGCAGTCGCTGACCCTGCGCGTGCCCGCCGGCCTGGCCCGCGTGGGCATCCCCGCCACCGACGGGGCCACGGAGGCCGAGCTCGGCGCGGCGGTCGAATCGGCCGCCGACGCGGAGGCCCTCGTGGCCGCACTCGAGGCCGCGGGCCTGCCCGTCGAGCGCGTCGCCGATCAGTGAGGACAGTGAGGGCACCCTCAACCCGCCGTCGCTACAGTGGACGGCAATCAGAACCAGAGTCTGGAGGTCACACGTGACACAGAAGAACACCCAGATCCAGCCGGGCGGCGGCCGGGACGACTCCGAGGAGTCCGGCCTCGATTCCGCCGCGGGCCAGGTGCAGGTCAACACCCAGGGCACCGACGATCTCCTCGACGAGATCGACGGCCTGCTCGAGACCAACGCCGAGGAGTTCGTCAACGCCTACGTCCAGAAGGGCGGGCAGTAGGCCGATGGGGGAGGTCTTCACCCGCCGCATCATGGGCCTGGAGACCGAGTACGGCATCACCGCCGTGGCCGACGGGCACCGCGCCCTCGGTCCCGACGAGATCTCGCGCTACCTGTTCCGCCCGGTGGTCGCCGAGTACTCGAGCTCCAACGTCTTCATCCCCAACGGCGCGCGCCTCTACCTCGACGTCGGGGCGCACCCGGAGTACGCCACCGCCGAGTGCGACGGGCTGAGCCAGCTGGTGGCCCACCACGTCGCCGGCGACCGCGTCGTCGACGAGCTCGCGGTGCGCGCCGAGCGAGCCGTGGCCGCCGACGGCATCGACGCGCAGGTCTACCTGTTCAAGAACAACGTCGACTCGCTGGGCAACTCCTACGGCTGCCACGAGAACTACCTCGTCGGCCGCTCCGCCGTGCTCAAGACGCTCGGCCGCGACCTGATGCCCTTCCTGGTCACCCGCCAGCTCGTCTGCGGCGCCGGCCTGGTCACCCGCCCGCGCGGCGACCGCCCAGCCGAGTTCCTGCTCTCGCAGCGCGCCGACCAGGTCTGGGAGAGCGTGTCCTCGGCGACCACCCGCTCGCGCCCGGTGATCAACACCCGCGACGAGCCGCACGCCGACTCGCACCGCTTCCGCCGCATGCACGTCATCGTCGGCGACTCGAACATGGCCGAGCCGACCACCGCGCTCAAGGTCGGCTCCATGCTGCTCATGCTCGAGCTCGCCGAGGCCGGCGCCGGCCTGCCCACCGTCGAGCTTAAGCATCCCGTGGCCCAGGGCCGCGTCGTCGCCCGCGACGTCACCGGCCGCGCCGAGCTCGAGTGCGCCGACGGCTCGACCACCTGCGCCCTCGAGATCCAGCGCGCCTGCTGCACCGCCGCCCGCGCCTGGCTCGCCGAGCGCCCGGAGACCGGCTCGGGCACCTCGACGGCCGAGATGACCCGCGTGGTCGAGCTGTGGGAGCGCGCCCTGGACGCCGTCGACTCCGGCGAGCTCGACCGGGTCGGCCGCGAGGTCGACTGGGTGATCAAGCGCAACCTCCTCGAGCGATACCGCGACCGCCTCGGCGGCGACTGGGCACACCCCAAGCTCGCCCAGGTCGACCTCGCCTACCACGACATCCGCCCCGGCCGCGGGCTCTACGGCCTGCTTTCCGCGCGCGGCCTCGTCGAGCACTGGGTCGACGAGGCCGCCATCGCGGCGGGCGTCGACACCGCCCCTCAGACCACCCGGGCGCGGGCGCGCGGGGAGTTCCTCGCCGCCGCCCGTGCGGCCGGCACCCAGGTCACCTGCGACTGGCAGCGCCTCAAGGTCACCCGCCCCGAGCCGGAGACCCTGGAGCTCTCCGACCCCTTCGAGCCCCACCCGGAGGGACTGGATCACATGGTGGAGCTGGCCGGGGGCCCGCGGTGAGCACCCGGGCACCGAAGCGCGACGTCGGCCTAGAGCGCCGCCTCAACCTCGTCTTCGCGCTGATCGACGCCGACAACCACGGCGGCGCCTATCTGGACTCCGGGTGGCTGCGCGCCCACGTCGCCGGCTACGGCGACCCCGCTAACGAGTCGCCCCGCGAGGCCAACACCGGGCGCAAGCGCCTGGCCCGCGACATCGACGAGCTGCGCCGCGTCGGCGTGCCCGTCGAGGTCAGCCGCGACGGCGACGGCGAGGGCTACCGGCTCGTGCGCGAGCGCTACGAGCTGCCGCCCATCAGCTTCACCCCCGACGAGGCCGCCGTCCTCGGCCTGGCCGGCGACCTCGGCGGCACCTCCGAGCTCGGTGTCTTCGCCCGCTCCGGGTGGACCAAGCTCGCCGCCGCCGGGCTCGACCGCGACCTCTCCGACGCCGCCGGCACCGTCTTCACCGCCGCCAGCGACCTGGCCCGGGTGCCCAACAGCACCGTGGCCGCCGTGCTCAAGGCCGTCGGCACGGGCACCTCGGTCACGTTCGACTACCGGCGCGACCGCGCCACCGCCGCCCAGCGGCGCCGTATGGACCCCTGGGGCCTGGTCAACCACGCCGACCGGATCTACCTCGCCGGCCACGACCTCGACCGCGACGAACCGCGCACCTTCCGCCTGCTGCGCGTCAGCGCGGTCGAGCTGACCGGCGCGCCGATCGCCCACCCCGACGAGGGCCGCGACCTGCAGCAGCTCGTCGCCGAGGCGCTCGCCCGCGGGCGCACCACCGTCGACGCCACCGTGCGCCTGGCCGAGGGCCGCTGCCAGGAGCTGCGCCGCACCGCGGCGCAGGTCGACGCCGACGGCACCGCCCACTTCGCCGGCGTGGACCGCGACTGGCTCGTGCGCACCGTCGCCGGCTTCGGCGCCGACGCCGTGCTGCTCGCGCCCACGGACGCCCGGCGCGACGTCGTCAATCTCTTGCGTAACGGGGGAGAGGAGCACCGATGAGCACCACCGGAGACCGCCGCACCGACCTGGTGCGCGCGCTGAACCTGCTGCCGTACTTCTCCGCGCACCCCGGCCGCAGCATCTTCGAGGCCGCGCGCGACCTCGGCCGCGAGCCCAAGGAGCTCATGGCCGACCTCGACCGGCTCTTCTGCTGCGGGCGCCCCGGCATGTTCCCGGACGACCTGGTGGACATGCGCAAGGACTACCGGCGCGTCGAGATCCTCAACGACCAGGGCCTGGACAAGGCCCTGCGCCTGACCCCCTCGGAGGCCGTGGCGCTGCTGATGTCGCTGGAGTCCCTCGAGAACGTGCCCGGCATCGCCGACTCAAAGGCCGTGCGCTCGGCGGCCGCGAAGCTACGTGCCCACACCGGCCGCAGCGCGCGCGGGGTCGCCGACGCCACCCCGCAGGGCACCGGCGCCGACGCCGACGGGCTGCTGCGCGACCTGCGCGAGGCCGTCGCCGCCCGCCGCAAGGTCGCCTTCACCTACGCCTCGCTGTCCTCGGACACCTCCCGGCGGCGCACCGTCAGCCCCGCCCACCTCTTCAGCCACGAGGGCCACACCTACCTGCGTGCGCTCGACGGGGGAGAGGAGCGCACCTTCCGGCTGGACCGCATGGACGACCTCGAGGTCACCGACGAGGCCGCCGAATCGGGCGCCGCCGCCCTCGACGCCGACGCGCCCTTCGACTTCGGGCCCGGCTGCACCGCCGAGCTCGAGCTACGCGAGTCGATGGCCTGGCTCGCCGATACCGTTCCCCTCGAGCTCGGCGAACCGGCCGACGGGTGGATCCCCGGGCGCCTCAACGCTGGCTCGCGGGAGTGGCTCGCACGCTTCGTGCTCTCGCACGGCGACCGCCTGCGCGTGACCGGCCCGCCGGAGCTCGTCGACTTCCTCGTGGCACGCCGGGCCGCCGCGCTCGCGGCGTATGATGACCGTCAGTGACGCCCCGACTGATAGCCTGGGGCGAGTATCCCGAGGCGCCCGAAAGAGGGCGCCGGCAGCGCGAAGCAAGGAGTAGTCCCTGATGCCGAACCTGGGTTGGCCGGAAATCCTGATCATCCTGCTGGTCATCGTGATCCTCTTCGGGGCGAAGAAGCTGCCCGACGCCGCACGGTCGGTCGGCCGTTCCATGCGCATCTTCAAGTCCGAGATGAAGGAGATGGGCAACGACGACGACCCCGCCGCCAAGGGCAAGGACGCCAAACCCGCCCAGGGCGAGATCACCTCGGGCTCCGGGCGCGCCGAGGTCGACGCGAACGACTACGCCCCCGGTGCCGCCGAGCGCCGCACCCAGGGCGAGGAGCGCGCCTAGTCCATGACCGCGGAGCGCAAGCGCCGGCTGCACCTGCCGGGGGCGAAGCGTCGGGCCAACCCCGACGGCACGATGACGATCATCGAGCACCTCAAGGAGCTGCGCCGCCGCCT
This sequence comes from Corynebacterium sp. MSK006, assembly GCF_030232385.1. Lineage (NCBI taxonomy): Bacteria > Bacillati > Actinomycetota > Actinomycetes > Mycobacteriales > Corynebacteriaceae > Corynebacterium > Corynebacterium sp. MSK006. The sequence goes on along the minus strand of NZ_JASPJZ010000014.1, from coordinate 12,512 downwards.
GATCATCTGCCTGCTGGCCGTCGCCGCGACCACGGTCGTCGGCTTCGTCTGGTACCAGAACTCCGCCTTCGGGCTGCCCACCCTGGGCGAGCTCATGCGCGGGCCCTACTGTGAGCTGCCCGTGCACATGCGCATCACCTTCGGGCCCGACGAGGAGTGCCGCCTGCTGGCCACCCGGCCCTTCGAGATGTTCCTGCTGCGCCTGAAGGTCGGCGCGATCGTGGGCCTCGTGCTCGCCAGCCCGGTCTGGCTCTACCAGGTCTGGGCCTTCATCACCCCGGGCCTGCACAAGACGGAGAAGCGCACCACCTTCACCTTCGTGACCATCGCCGTGCTGCTCTTCTGCGCCGGCGCCGTGCTGGCCTACTTCGTGCTCTCCTACGGGCTCGAGTTCCTCATGGGCATGGGCGACGAGGCGCAGTTCGCCGCGCTGACCGGCCAGGACTACTTCAACTTCCTGCTGGCCCTGCTCATCGTCTTCGGCGTCAGCTTCGAGGTCCCGCTGCTCATCGCCGCGCTGAACATCGTCGGCCTGCTCTCCTACGACGCGCTGAAGGACAAGCGCCGCTACATCGCCGTCGGCCTGTTCATCTTCGCGGCCTTCATGACCCCGGGCCAGGACCCGTTCTCCATGGTCGCCATGGCGATCGCGCTGAACGTCCTGGTCGAGCTCTCGCTGCAGTTCTGCCGCATCAACGACAAGCGCCGCGGCCGTGAGCGCCCGGAGTGGATGGACCTCGACGACGACGAGTCCTCCGGGGCCGTCGCCGCGCCCGCCCCGGTCGCCCCCGCGGCCCCCGTCCACGCCTCCCGCCGCCTCGACGGGACGGACTACTCGGACGTCCTCTAGGCCCGCCCACTAGCCTGGGGGACCATGGGCTCCCATCTCGACCGTTTCACCGCCGGCCTCGACTTCGACCTCGACGACTTCCAGCTGCGCGGCTGCCGCGCGGTGGAGGCCGGCCACGGCGTCCTCGTCTGCGCGCCCACCGGCGCGGGCAAGACCGTCGTCGGTGAGTTCGCCGTCGACCTCGCCCTCGCCCAGGGCACCAAGTGCTTCTACACCACGCCGATCAAGGCGCTGAGCAACCAGAAGTTCAACGACCTGTGCGCCACCTACGGCGAGGACCGCGTGGGGCTTTTGACCGGCGACCGCTCGATCAACGGCACCGCCGACGTGGTCGTGATGACCACCGAGGTGCTGCGCAACATGATCTACGCGCACTCCCCGCAGCTCGACCGCCTCAGCCACGTGGTCATGGACGAGATCCACTACCTGGCCGACGCCTCCCGCGGCGCCGTGTGGGAGGAGGTCATCCTCAACCTCGACGAGGACGTCCACATCATCGGGCTGTCCGCCACCGTCTCCAACTCCGAGGAGTTCGGCGAGTGGCTGGCCACCGTCCGCGGCGACACCGAGGTCGTGGTCACCGACCACCGCCCGGTCCCGCTGGACCAGTGGATGCTCGTCGGCCGCGCCGTCCTGCCGCTCTTCGAGCCCGGCCCCGTCGCCGCCGAGGGCACCGGGGGAGGGGTCTCCAGGGCCCTGCAGCGCGCCATCGACCGCGCCGAGCGCCGTTCGACTGACGACGCCCCGCATGAACGCCGTGGCGGTTTCCGTTCCCGTTCCACGGGGCGCCGCCCCGGCCGCGAGCGGCCCACCCGCGAGCGCTCCTGGCGCCCGCCGACCCGCCCCGACGTCATCGCCGCGCTGCGCGACCAGGGCATGCTGCCCGCGATCACGTTCATCTTCTCGCGCGCCGGCTGCGACGGCGCCCTGCACCAGTGCCTGCGCTCCCGGCTCGTGCTCACCGACCAGGACGAGGCCGACCGGATCGGCGAGATCGTCGACGCCGGGGTGGCCGGCATCCCCGAGGAGGACCTGAAGGTCCTCGGCTTCCGCCAGTGGCGCGCCGCGCTCACCCGCGGCTTCGCCGCCCACCACGCAGGGATGCTGCCGGCCTTCCGGCTCATCGTCGAGGACCTCTTCCAGCGCGGCCTGGTGCGCGCCGTCTTCGCCACCGAGACCCTCGCGCTCGGCATCAACATGCCCGCGCGCACCGTCGTGCTCGAGAAGCTGGTCAAGTACAACGGCGAGACCCACGCCGAGCTCACCCCGGCCGAGTACACGCAGCTGACCGGCCGCGCCGGCCGCCGCGGCATCGACACCGTGGGCAACGCCGTCGTCGAGTGGGCCCCGGCCGTCGACCCGCACGCGGTGGCGGGCCTGGCCTCCACGCGCACCTACCCGCTGGTCTCCACCTTCGCCCCCGGTTTCAACATGGCCGTCAACCTGCTGGGCACCCTCGGCTACGCCACCTCGCTCGACGTGCTCGAGAGCTCCTTCGCCCAGTTCCAGGCCGACCGCGCCGTCGTCGGCGACGCCCGCAAGCTCGACCGGGCCCGCGCCCGGGTCACCGAGCTCGAGGAGCAGCTCGCCGCCGAGGTCGCGGCCCTCGCCCCGCCGAGCGACGACCCGCTCGAGGACCTCCTGGACTACCTCGAGCTGCGGCGCGAACTGAGCGACGAGGAGAAGGCCGCGCACCGCAACGCCTACGCCGAGCGCGAGAAGGAGACGCTGACCCTGCTGGCCCGCCTGCAGCGCGGCGAGGTCATCGCCATGCCCGCCAAGCGCCGCCCGGTGCTCGCCGTGGTGGTCAACCCCGCCAACCAGACCCTCGACCCGCGCCCGCAGGTCATCTCCGAGACGGGCTGGGCCGGCCGCATCGAGGCCGGCGCCTTCGCCAACCCGCCCGTCGTCCTCGGCCGCATGAAGCTGCCCAAGGGTGTGCAGCACAACCCGCGCCGCCACGCCAAGTACGTGCGCGACCAGTTCCACCGCCACAGCTTCGGCCGGCCCAAGCACATGCGCACCCGCCCGCGCGTGCGCCCCACCGCGAAGGTCACCGCCCTGCGAGAGGCGGTGCACAACCACCCCGTGCACGACTGGCCCGGCTCCGACCGCGAGTCCCTGGCGCGCACCGGCGAGAAGCTCATCCGGCGCCGCCGCGAGGCCCGGTCGCTGGCCGCCGCCGTCGACGGCGCGACCGACACCCTGGCCCGGGCCTTCACCCGCATCCTCGACCTGCTCGCCGAGTACTCCTACGTCGAGTTCGACGAGTCCGGCACCCCGCACGTCACCGACGAGGGGGAGCGGCTGGCCCGCATCCACAACGAGGCCGACCTGCTGGTCGCCCAGTGCCTGCGTCGCGGCATCTGGGACGGGCTCGACCCCGCCGAGCTGGCCGGCACGGTCTCGACCTGTGTCTTCGAGAACCGCCGCGAGACCTCCGGGGAGGCCGCCGCGCCCACCGACGACATGGCCGACGCGATGAACGCCACCGAGCGCATCTACGCCGAGCTCGCCTCCGACGAGCGCCGCCACCGCCTGCCCGTGACCCGCGAGCCCGAGCCCGGCTTCGCCCTGGCCATGCACCAGTGGACCGCAGGCGCGCCGCTCGGCTACGCCATCCAGGCCGCCGCCGAGTGCGGCGCCGAGCTGACCCCGGGCGACTTCGTGCGCTGGGCCCGCCGCGTGGTCGACCTGCTCGAGCAGGTCGCGGCCACCGGCTACACCGGCGAGGTCCGCCGCAACGCCCGCCGTGCGGTCGACGCGATCCGGCGGGGCGTGGTCGCCCTCGGCAACTGAGCGGACCTACCATAGGGAGCATGTCTGAACTTTTCGACGCCTCCGTCTACGCCGACCGGCTCGGGTGCGCGCAGGGGCTCCTGCGCGAGCGCGGCCTGGCCGGCATCGTCATCGGCCCCGGCCCGGAGCTGGCCTACCTCACCGGCTCCTGGACCTCCTCGCACGAGCGCCTGACCGCGCTGACGGTCACCCCGACGAAGAGCCGACTGATCGCCCCCGAGACCGACCTGCACTCGCTGGCCGACTCCGCGGTCTCCGAGCTGGACGTCGAGGTGCTCGGCTGGGCCGACGGCGAGGACGCCCACGCCCTGGCCGCCGCGCCCGTTCTCGAGGGCGACGCCGACGGCGCCGTCGGACTCGGCGACAGCCTGACCACCCGCCACGTGCTGGCGCTGCAGGAGCTCTTCGCCCCGCGCGAGACCAAGGTCGCCGCCCTGGCGCTGGCCGAGCTGTTCACCCGCAAGGACGCCGCCGAGATCGAGCAGCTGCGCGCCGCCGGCCGGGCCATCGACGCCGTGCACGCGAAGGTCCCGGAGCTGCTGCGCGCGGGCCGCACCGAGGCCGAGGTCGCCGCGGACATCGACAAGCTGATCCTCGAGCGCCACGGCGTCGTCGACTTCGTCATCGTCGGCTCCGGCCCCAACGGCGCCAACCCGCACCACGACTTCTCCGACCGCGTCCTCGAGGACGGGGACATGGTCGTCGTCGACATCGGAGGCACCTACGGTGTCGGCTACCACTCGGACTGCACGCGCACCTACGTCGTCGGCGGTGACCCGGCCACGCTGCCGGAGGAGGCCCGATCCATGTACGCCGTGCTCGCCGAGGCGCAGGAGGCCGCCGTCGCGGCCGTGCGACCCGGCGTGACCGCCGCGTCGATTGACGACGTCGCGCGCTCCCGCATCACCGAGGCCGGTTACGGCGAGGCGTACTTCCACCGCACCGGCCACGGCATCGGGCTGTCCACCCACGAGGAGCCGTTCATCATGGCCGGCAACGACCTCGTCCTCGAGCCTGGCATGGCGTTCTCCGTCGAGCCCGGCATCTACCTGCGCGGCCGCTTCGGCGCCCGCATCGAGGACATCGTGGTCGTCACCGAGGACGGCTGCGAGCGCCTGAACGAGGGTCCCCGGGAGCTGCGGTGAGGACCCGCGTGCTCGTCGTCGGCGGCGCCGAGGGGGTCGGCCGCCTGGCCGCCGGCCTCTTCCGCGGCGGCTGGGAGGTGACCACCGTGGTGCCGGCCTCCGTGACCGTCGCCTACGGCCGGGTGCTCACCGGCTACCACGGCGGCGCCGCCGGGCTGGCACGCACCATCACCGAGGGCCGCATCGAGGTGGTCGTGGACGCCGCCGCGCCCTTCGACGCGGAGCTGCACGCAGACACCGCGGAGGCGGCCCGCGCCACCGGGGTGCCGATGGTCGCCTACGCCCCGCCCGCACTGGCCGGCGCGGTCAATCTCCCCGACGCCCAGGCCGCGGCGGCCTGGGTCGCCCGCAACGCGCACCACGTGCTCCTCGACTGCGCCGACGGGGTGCTCGACCCGACCGCCTTCGCCGACGACTCCGACAACCTCTACGTCCTGCGCCGCGCGCCCGCCCAGGCCGAGGCCTGGCCCCCGCGCCACCGGGACGTCCCGGATGTCCCGGACGTCGCAGGCTCCGTCCGGGACCAGGGCCAGAAGGGGGAAGAGCGCGCCGTGCTGCGCGACAACCAGGTCGATGCCGTCGTCCTGCCCGACACCGGCGAGGCCGCCCACCAGGTCACCCTGGCCGCCGCGGAGTCGCTCGGCGTGCCCGTCGTCGCCGTCGCCCGGCCCGACGTGCTGCCCGCCGTGACCGTCTTCGACTCACCCGAGGACGTGGTGCGGGCACTGTGAACCCGCCGGTAGGGTGGGCGACGTGCCTTATCTGATCGTCATCCCGTACCTCGTGATCGAGGGCCTGGCCTTCTGGGCCGTGGCCTCCTGGCTCGGCGGGGGCTGGGCGCTGCTGCTGCTCTTCGCCTTCTTCTTCCTGGGCCTCGGCCTGGCGGGCCTCGAGATGCGCACCATCGCCACCCGTGCGGCCGGCAACCAGGAACGCCCCGGCAAGGCCGCCGGCGGGATCGGGCTGACCGCCGCCGGGGCGGTGCTCGTCGCCGCCCCCGGCTTCGTGACCACCTTCCTCGGCCTGCTGCTCATCTTCGGGCCCACCCGCGAGCTCATCCGCCGCGGGCTGGCCCGGCGCCTGCGCACCTTCCTCGAGGACATGGGCGCGCGCACCTTCGAGGCCACCGCACACTTTGGCCCGCGCACCAGCTACGGCTCCTTCAACGACCACGAGGTCATCGACGAGGACGAGATCGCCCAGTTCCGCCAGGAGCTCGACGACTTCGACGGCAGCGACGGCGGCGACAACGGGGACGACAACAAGGGCACGGACGGCCGGTGAACCGGTACCTGCGCGGCCTGCGGCTGCTCATCGCGATCGTCGGCGGCGTCGCCGTCTACGCCTCCTATGAGCCCACCGGCTGGTGGTGGGCGGCAATTCTCGGCGTAGGCCTCTTCTTCCTCGCGCTCTCGCCGTGGGGCGCGGACCGCCCGGGCCTCGGCTTCGGCGCGCTCATCGGCCTGGCCTTCGGACTCGGGAACTACCTCGGCCTTCTGCCGTGGATCGGGGAGTTCGTCGGCGCACTGCCGTACGTCGCCCTCGCCATTGTGCTGGCCTGCTACATCGCGCTCGGCTCCGTCGCGCTCACCGCGGTGCTCCGGTGGCGCTTCGGCCTGGCCGCCGCGCCGCTGGTCTACTTGGTCATCGAGTTCTGCCAGTCGACCTTCCCCTTCGGCGGCTTCGCCTGGGTGCGCCTGGCCTGGGGCCAGATCGCCGGGCCCCTGGCCGCCCTGGCCCGCTACGGCGGTCCCGCCCTGGTCACCCTCGCCGTCTGCGCCGCCGGCGCCGCGCTGACGGCCCTCGTCCTCTCCGCCTTCCGGCGCCGCCTCAGCCTCGCCGGCGCGGTCTGCGTCGTCGTGGTGCTCGCGGCCGGCCTGGGCGCCGGCACCCGGCTCGACCCGGAGGACACCCGCATCGGCCAGACCCGCATGGCGGCGATCCAGGGCAACGTGCCGCGCATGGGGCTCGACTTCAACGCCCAGCGCCGCGCCGTGCTGGCCAACCACGTCCGCGAGACCGAGCGCCTCGCCGCCGAGGACGTCGACCCGGACATCGTCATCTGGCCCGAGAACGCCTCCGACGTCAACCCCTTCCTCGACTCGGGCGCGCGGGCCATGACCGAGTCCGCCGTCGCCGCCGTCGACGCCCCGGTCCTGGTGGGCACGCTCACCCGCGACGAGGTCGGCGCCCGCAACACGATGGTCGTCTTCGACCCGCACGGCGTCGGCGACCGCCACGACAAGAAGTACCTGCAGCCCTTCGGTGAGACGATGCCGATGCGCGACTTCTTCCGGCTCTTCTCCGACTACGTCGACCAGGCCGGCGACTTCAAGCCCGGCGACGGCGACGGAACCGTCCACATGCGCGGCGTCAACGTCGGCGTGGCCACCTGCTACGAGGTCATCGTCGACGCCGCCTACCGCGACGCCGTGCACGCCGGCGCCGAGATCCTCGTCACACCGACGAACAACGCCACCTTCGGCTTCACGGACATGACCTACCAGCAGCTGGCCATGTCGCGGATGCGCGCCATCGAGCTCGACCGGGGCGTCGTCGTGGCCGCGACCTCGGGGGTCTCTGCCATCGTGACCCCCGACGGCACCGTCACCGGGCAGACCGCCATCTTCGACCACGACCACCTCGTCGCCGACCTGCCGCTCAAGCGCGGGCTGACCCCGGCGGCCAGGTGGGGGAGGGCCTTCGAGTGGACGGCGGTTATGATGGGCGGTGCCCTCGCGGCCCTCGCACTGTTCACCGTCAGAAGGAGAACCCACCGTCGTGGCACCAAGTGACAGCACCCTGGTCATCATCCCGACCTACAACGAGCTGGGCAACCTGCCCCTCATCACCTCGCGGCTGCGCACCGCCGAGCCCGAGGTGCACGTGCTCGTCGTCGACGACAACAGCCCCGACGGCACCGGCGAGAAGGCCGACGAGCTGGCCGCGGCCGACGACCACATCCACGTCCTGCACCGGGAGGGCAAGGGCGGCCTGCTCGGCGCCTACCTCGCCGGCTTCGAGTGGGGCCTGGAGCGCGACTACCAGGTCCTCTGCGAGATGGACGCCGACGGCTCGCACGCCCCGGAGCAGCTGCACCTGCTCCTCGAGCAGATCGCCGAGGGCGCCGACCTCGTCATCGGCTCCCGCTACGTCGAGGGCGGCAAGGTGGTCAACTGGCCCAAGAAGCGCTGGATCCTCTCCCGCGGCGGCAACATGTACATCTCGCTGGCGCTGGGCACCGGCCTGACGGACACCACCGCCGGCTACCGCGCCTTCCGCCGCGAGGTCCTCGAGCAGCTAGACCTCGACCAGCTCTCCGCGGCCGGCTACATCTTCCAGGTCCACCTCGCCTGGCTGGCCGTCGAGGCCGGCTTCGACGTCCGCGAGGTGCCGATCACCTTCACCGAGCGCGAGATCGGCGAGTCCAAGCTCTCGGGCAGCTTCGTCGGCGACAGCCTCGCCGTCGTGACCAAGTGGGGCCTCAAGCACCGCGGCCAGCAGCTGCGCGACCTGGTCTCCGAGATGGCCAAGCTCGGCGGCCACGCCATCAGCGAACGCCGCCGCAAGGCGCGCAACCTGCGCAACTTCTAGCGCGCACGCGCACCGTCAATTGCCGACGCCGCGCAGCGCGGCGTCGGCAATTAAGAAAGACCCCGTGGGAGTTCCACGGGGTCTTTCCGGGTTGAGGAGTAATCGAGGGCTACTTGCCCTCCTCCTTGTCCTTCTGCGCCTTGAGTCGCGCGGCGGAGCGGCGGCGCTTGCGCAGGTGCTCGATGCGCTCCTCGAGCAGCTCGTCGAGCTCCTCGATGGAACGACGCTCGCGCAGCATGTCCCAGTGGGTGCGCGGCGGCTTGGCGGGCTTGGACTCGACGCCCTCGCCCTCGACGAGGGTGCCCATCTGGCCGTTCTTGCACAGCCAGGACTCGGGGATCTCCGCGTCTTCGGCGAAGGGGACCTCGAAGATCTCACCGGAGTCGGTGCGGTACTTCACCATCTGGCGCGGAGCCAGGTCGTGGTCGCGGTCAGTCTCGTAGGAGACGGCACCCATGCGGCTGCCACGGAGCACGCGGTCGGCCATATTCGCATCAGTCCTTTACTCGATCCCTTATTCCAGACGCTCAAGTATAACGCCCCACGGGTCTGGTTTGTTCCCGGGTGGGCTAGACTGTGTGCGTGCCAGACACCCCCGCCACACCGGACAACCGGCGCCGTCGTCCCACGACGTGCCAGTGGTGCGGTAAGGCGATCGAGAGCAGCGGCCGGGGGCGGCCCCGCAAGTACTGCAGCGCCACCTGCCGCCAGCGCGCCTACGAGCAGCGGCACAACCTCTCCGGACGACCCATCCCGGCCGACGCCGTGGTGATCACCCCGGAGCGGGCGGAGCAGCTGCGCGACGGCCTGTTCGAGGTCCGCTGCGCCGCGGAGGACGTCGCCACGGCCGCCGGCGAGGGTGCCGGGGCCGCGGAGCTCGAGGGGTTGTGCTCGGAGCTGGTGGCTCTGGCCAGGAGAGTCGAGAAGCTGAGGTAGTCGATGCTGAAGAACCGGAAGTTCGTGATCACCGCCTTCGTCGTGGCGATCGTGCTGATCGCCGTCGCCGGCGTGGCGCCCGCGGTCATATCCGCCTTCACCGGCCCCGGGGTCAAGACCGAGGGCCTGACCGACGAGTACGCCAAGCCCGCCGAGGTCAGCCTCGACGGCGACTGGGAGGTCGTGCGCAACCGCGGCGACAACGCCACCTCCGTCGGCTTCACCTTCCCGGAGCTCCTGCCCGGCGACCGCCGCGTGACCTCCGGGTCCACCCAGCAGATCACCGGCGGGGTGCGCGTCGAGGACCAGAAGCTCGTCGACGGCACCGTCACCGTCGACATGAACACCATCGAGTCCGACAACGAGCGCCGCGACATCAACGTCCGCAACAAGATCTTCGAGACGGACAAGTTCCCGACCTCCGAGTTCCGGGTCACCGAGCCCGTGGACCTCTCGGGCGTGCCCGACGACGGCACCGCCGGCGAGGTCGAGCTCACCGGCGAGCTGACCATCCACGGGGTGACCCGCGAGGTCACCGCGCCGTTCAAGGTGCTGCGCGACCGCGACCGCGTGGTCGTCTCCTCGACGATCCCGGTCAACCGCCTCGACTACGAGGTCGAGACCCCCGACTTCGTCGCCGCCACCATCGACGAGCAGGGCGAGATCAACATCCGCCTGACCCTGAGGCAGCCCTGATGCTGCCGCGCATGATCCCCTGGCTGTGGGTTCGCCTGGCCATCGTGATCGCCTTCGGCATCTGGCTGACCACCACCGAGGTCGCCTGGCTCTCTCTGCTCTGCGTGCTCCTCGCCGCGCTGACCGGCTGGCAGCTCTACACGGCGTACCGGGCACGGTAGGGGCTCGGCGAGGTGTCCGTGCGCGTGGAGCGGGCCCAGGTGCTGGGCCATCGCCTGCGTGCGCAGGGGCTGCTGCCTCGGTCCGCTGATTGCGGCGTCGGCGCGTTCCAGGACAGCCCACCCTCGTCCGCCGCGCAGGCGGCGGCGGTGCGCGGTGTGGTCAATGCCCGGCCCGTGCGCTCCTGGGCGATGCGGGGCGCGCCGTTCGTCTTCGACGCCGCTGACCTGCCCGTCTACACCCTCGGCGCGCTGCCGCCCACGCCCGAGGGCCGGCTGCGCCTGATCCGCGGCGTCGGCCGCATCTCTCCGCGCTCGGGCTCTCGGTCGACGAGGCCCGCGAGCTCGTCTCCGCGCAGCTGCCGGGGGTGCTCTCCGGGCGGCGCCTCGCCATCGACGAGCTCGGCCGTCAGCTCGCCACCGCCGTCGAACCGTCGCTCAGCTCTGAGGCGCTGCGCGTGTGGCGCGCGGAGGGCCCGCACGCGGCCGGCTGGCCCGTCGGCGAGGCCGTCATCCACTTCCTGCTGCGCCTGTGCTGCCTGCGCGGCGAGCTCGCCTTCGCGCCCCGCGAGGTGGATAAGGCACCGTTTGCGCTGCTCAACGAGTTGATTGACGACGTCCCGTTCGTCGGCCTCGGCGTCAATGGTGCGGGTGGCGGGGACGGCGGCGCTGCCGCCGGTGGTGCGGCCGCCCGCGCCGAGTTGGCGCGGCGTTTCCTGCACGTCTACGCGCCCGCCAACCGCGGCGACTTCGCGGCGTGGCTCGGGGTGGGTTCGAAGGACGCGGAGGGGTGGTCGGCACTCACCGACGAGCTCGTTTCAGTGCGCTACGGCGGCCGGCGGGTCTACGCGCTCGAGTCGGATCTCTCCGCTCTCGTGTCGGCGCCGGATCCGGCGGAGGCCGAGGCTGCTGAGCTTGGGGCGACGCTGCGCCTGCTGCCGCCCTCGGACCCCTATCTGCAGGCACGGGACCGGGCGACGATCGCGGGGGAGGAGCACCACAAGGCGATCTGGCGTCCGGTCGGTGCCCCGGGCGCGGTGGTCGTCGCCGGCCGGGTGGTCGGTGTCTGGCGGCCGCGGACCAGGTCGGGACGGCTCATGGTGAGGGTGTTCTGGTTCGGTTCGGATGGTTGCGGGCGGTCCGGGAGTGCCGGGAGCCCTGGGAGTCCTGGAAGCTCCGCGGGGAAGGCTGTGGGGCAGGACGCGGGTCAGGTCTCGCTTAAAGTGTTGGAGGAAGCCTGTGAGCGCGAGGCAAATCTGATTGCCGGGGCGCGGGGGTGTTGATCTGTCCGGGGTCGTCTTCGAGGCGCAGTGATCTACTGCGCTCGGCTTTTGGCCTGGTGTGGCCTTGGTCGGCTACGGCGCTCAACGAGCCCCAGGCGAGGGTTGGCGCTACTTCCTGGTCGACGCACCACGGTGGGTGGCCTCCATTTGTGGTCGATCCTGGCTTGCAGGGGAGCGACCCATCGGTCATGCGGTGGCGGGGGAGTCAGAGGGAGGGGTGCAGTGATCTACTGCCGGCCCTTCTAGCCGCGGGGAACCAGGCCGGCCGCTCGGCGACCGGTCCCCCTCAGCGTCGCAGTAACCTAATGCAGCTCTCCGGACGGTCTCGGATATGGACATGCAGTGACCAACTGCAAGCTCGCTCAGTCGTGGCCTGCTAGGTGACGGTGCAGTGACCTACTGCAGGGCCGGATAAGCCAGTCTCAGAGGGGCGTGATGAAGCGATGCAGTGACTTACTGCGACCCCCATCCGGTCCCTCCGATGGCGACCTTGAGACGGCGATGCAGTAACTCACTGCAAACCCCGGTAGTCCCGAGGGGCCGGCCGACCCGATCCCGGGTCGCAGTGATCCACTGCCAGCCCCACCCACGAGCAGATTACCCAAAACTCACCGCCCACGTTCGAACACACAGGCGACCCATGTCCCACCCCTGCGCTACACTGAAACCCGAACACACAAGGCACCACAAAGTGCCAGCACACACCACATGACCAGGGGGTAGAAAGGACCATGCGACACCACCGGGGACGACCCAAAGGCCACCACACACCATCGAACACTTTCGCCAAGAAGCTCGGCCGGCGCCAGGCCCGCCGCAGGATCATCCGCCAGGCGACCACCAGGCGCCAACGTGTCACCGCCAAGAAGATCAAGACCGCACTACGGGTCCGCCAGGAAGCCCGCGACCAACGCGAAGCCGACCTACGCCTGACGCGGGCAAACCGTTGGCGCAACAACCAGGTCCCCGGCGGACACATCCCACCTGCCGACGGCACCAACCCACCCAACTACTTCTCGAACACCGACCAGACCGACCCCGTGGCCGTGAA